>CAMLRX010000079.1 GCA_946482545.1 uncultured Flavihumibacter sp.
CGCTTTGAACTCGTTTTCGTACACTTCCTGGAAGATATCTTTGAAGCGACCATCGTATTTTTTCAGGATGGTGTTCTTGGTGCTGAGGTAGAGGGGCCATTTTTTGATGAGGGCCTGGTTGAAGCAGGCGCGGGCGAAGCCACGGATGGATTCGTCGGTATTGTACATGGCCAGCGCCACGCCGTCACCTTTGAACTGGTAGACTTCGTGTTCAATCACTTCTCCGTTTTCACCTTCAAATTTGATGGTGAGCTTGCCTTTTCCTTTCACCACGAAATCAGTGGCGCGGTACTGGTCGCCGAATGCGTGACGGCCAATGCAGATTGGGGCTGTCCAGTTGGGTACCAGACGCGGTACATTAGAAGTAACGATGGGCTCACGGAACACCGTTCCGTCGAGGATGTTACGGATCGTACCGTTGGGGGATTTCCACATTTGCTTCAATCCAAACTCCTTTACGCGTTCTTCATCCGGCGTAATGGTGGCGCATTTGATGCCCACACCGTATTGCTTGATGGCGTTGGCCGCGTCAACCGTAACCTGGTCGTTGGTCTGATCGCGGTATTCCATGCCAAGATCGTAATATTTGATGTCCAGTTCCAGGTAGGGAAGGATCAGCTTATTCTTGATAAAGGACCAGATGATCCTCGTCATTTCATCTCCATCCAGTTCTACAACGGGATTTGCTACTTTGATTTTTTGTGCCATAGCAGTGGTTTTTTAAATGTTGTTCAAACAAAAGTCTGCAAATCTAATGGATAATCTAACACGAACAACCCCGGTGCTTATAGCACAAACCGGGTAAAACTTTGTAAAAAATACACATTGATGGGGCCAATAGTCTATTTTTGTTTTACTTAAAGCCAAAACTATTGAACCCTACTGAAGCGATATTCCAGTTCATCAGGAGGTTCATAAAGATCTCCGAAGAAGAAATGCACGAGATAACACCCTATCTCCAGGTGCGTTATTTCAACAAACGATCCATTGTGGTGAATAAAGGCGAGGTGGACCGCTATTTCAATTTTGTGATGGAAGGATTGGTGCGGAAATACTTCGTGCACAACAACAAAGAAATCAACCTGTACTTCGCGCGGGAAGGAGAGATCATCAGCAGCACCCGTTCTTTTATCCAGCAACAGCCTTCCGATGTGATCCTGGAAACCCTGGAGGCTACTTCACTGATCTCTATCCGTTTTGAGGACCTGGAAACGATCTATGCGCGTCATCCTTTTTTTGAAAGAATTGGCAGATTAGTCCTTTCCGACCAACTCATCATGAAAGATGAATGGGAGATGAGTTTGCTGAAAGAAACCGTGCGGGAAAGGTTTGTGAACTTTGTAAAGCACCACCCCGACCTGTTGCAGCGGGTGCCTCAAAAAATGCTTGCATCTTTCCTGAATATAGAACCAGAAACGTTCAGCAGACTGAAACACCTGCTGATGAAGCCCCCGGCAACGGAGTAAAGACTTATGGCAGGTTCACAACCAATACCGGTACTTTCAATTCATGCCGTACCGCATTTACGGTTTCCCCGTAAAGAATGTCTTTAATACCCGAATGCCCGTGCGCGCCAATTACCAATGCATTCGCATGATGTGCATGCACCAGCCTTACGATTTCCCCGGCACGCCTGTTGAAACCGAGTTCATATTTCGCTTCCAGTCCCATACTGGTAAAACGTTCAGCGTATTGCTGCAGCCGCAGTTCATCTTCCCTCGTTTCATAATCATCTGTAACGGCGCCGTGTATACGCGCTGAAACACTTTCCACCACATGAATCAGGATATAGGAAGCATTTTTTCCGCTGCCCAGTCCAATGGCATGGGACAATAATTTTTCATCGTTCGAACTGAAATCCAGCGCGATGGCGATGCGGTTATACACCGGTGCCAACAAGGGCGCGCCATGTGTGGCATCGTGTATCTGGATGCTGTTATCTTTTTTCTTCCGGGAAGACATTAACGGATACACAACCGCGATCACCAGCAGTACGGCGAAAAGAATGGTGCCCGTAATGGCCAGCGCCTGCATGGGTAAACTCGAACTACCCTGAATGTATTCCCAAACCATTTCGATCACCATCCGCAGGTTGAGGTACACGAGTACTGCCGTGATGAGCCAGGAAAAAAACTGTGTGAAGGGTTTGATGGCGAAGCTGCCCATCTTCTTTTTATCACTCACGAAATGAATGAGCGGGATGATGGCGAAGCCCAGTTGTAAACTCAGCAGCACCTGGCTGAACACTAGCAGGTTGTCCACTTCATTTTCTCCTGAGATAAGGATCACGGCAACTGCAGGACCGATTGCCAGTAAGCGCGTGAGTAACCGCCGCGCTACCGGGTTGATGCGCAACCTCAGGTAGCCTTCCATCACGATCTGGCCCGCCAGTGTACCGGTGATGGTGGAGCTTTGTCCTGCCGCAATCAATGCCACGGCAAACAAGATGGGGGCTACGCCTGAACCGAGTAATGGCGCCAGGAGTTGGTGGGCATCGCGGATCTCCGCCACGTCGGTGCGCCCGGACTTAAAAAATACCGTGGCCGCCAGCACCAGTATCGCCGCGTTCACCAGGAAGGCCAGGTTCAGTGCGATGGCGCTGTCGATGAAATTCAGTTTGAGGGCTTTTTTAATACCGGCTGCATCTTTCTTTATCTTACGCGTTTGCACCAGCGCCGAATGGAGGTAGAGATTATGCGGCATTACAGTAGCGCCAATAATGCCAATGGCGATGTACAGGGCTTTCGTATCGGGAATGGTGGGGATCAGTCCGCCGGCCACTTCACCAAGATCGGGCTTCGCGAGGATGATCTCGCCGAGAAAGGAAAGTCCGATTACTGCCACAAGTCCGATGATGAACGCTTCCATTTTCCGGATGCCCGCTTTCTGCAGGAAGAGCAGCAGAAAAGTATCGAGTACGGTGATGCCTACGCCCCAGATCAACGGGAGACCGGTGAGCAACTGGATACCAATGGCCATCCCCAGTACTTCCGCCAGGTCGGTGGCGGCGATGGCGAGTTCCGCAAGAACATAAAAGATGAAGTTCAGTCCTTTCGGGTACATCTCCCTGTTGGCCTGTGCCAGGTCACGGCCGCGGACGATGCCCAGCCTTGCGGAAAGACTTTGCAGCACCAGCGCCATGATATTACTCATCAGCAGCACCCATACCAGGGAATAGCCGTACTGGCTGCCTCCGGCGATATCGGTGGCCCAGTTGCCGGGGTCCATATAGCCCACGCTTACGAGATAAGCGGGTCCGAAGAAGGCGAATATCTTTCTCCACCGCGTTTTGCGTTGGGAGGGGTCAACACTGCCATGTACTTCGCTCAGCGATACATCATCTTTGGTGTTCTGCATCATGTTCTAACGAATAAATTTCTGGCAACCTGTTCACTCACGGTAAAAGAGGGGAGGTTGCGTATTTTCACTTCCAGCGAATTGTCGAATCCGAATCTTTTTTTCACTTCTAACTTTGTGCCCAGTTGAATGCTTTTGTGGGTAAGGAGTTCCAGCATATCGCTGGATTGGTCGCCCACATTACAGATTTCAGCGGAAACATTGAGGGGGAGGTCCAGTAAACTCAGTTGACAAGTAGTTTCCACGTTTCCATCTTTATCAGGAATAGGGTCGCCATGCGGATCCACTTTGGGAAAACCGAGGTACTCATCAAGCCGGTCCACCAGTTTACGACTGGTGACGTGTTCCAGTTCTTCCGCTATTTCGTGTACCTCATCCCAGGTGAACTGCAACTTTTCCACCAGGAAATACTCCCATAGCCGGTGCCGCCTGATCACCAGCAAAGCCAGTTTACTGCCCTCGCCGGTAAGGCGGAAACCCTGGTAACGTTCATAATGCACCAGTTTCTTCGCCTTCAGCTTCTTCATCATGTCCGTTACGCTCGCTGGTTTGGTGGCCAGTTCCTGCGCCAGTTCATTCGTGGTCACGTTCCCTGCTTCCTGCTGCAGGTGATAAATGGCCTTGATATAATTCTCCTCGCTTACTGAATAATTCACGTGCTTTAAAAAAGGTTTTAGACAAATCTAAAAAATATTTCTGTTATATGCGCCGGTAAAAGATGGGGCTTTGCCGGAATATTATATTTTTAGCCCCTGTTTACAGGTTCAGGAACGGAGTGCAATGGTTCGTTCCGGCTGACCACCTAAAAAAAATCGGATGAAAAACTGTGCCTGGTTATTAGTGTTCGTTGCGTGGATGGCCATTGGATGTAAGGATAAAAAGAAAAGCCTGTCGGGAGAGGAGGAGATGACCATCTCCGACTTCATCACTTCTTTCGATGAAAGAGCGCTGCCTTTCAACCTGGAAGATACTTCGCTCAATAAAAAAGAACCGGATTCCCTCAAGATTGGTTATGCACTTTTCACAGGGTTTGTTCCCGATACTATTTTCAGGAAAGAATTCGGCAAAGGCGTTAAACCCGCGTTGTATCCTTTGGGAAGAATCAGTGTGAAGGATAAAGAGACCTACGTGATGATTAAAGCGGTTACCGCTAAAAGAAGGGCTGCCTATATTCTTGCTTTCAATGAATTGGACAGTTTTGTTACCGCGATGCCTTTGCTTAACGGAGAACGGGTTGCCAATACAGGTTTCAGTTCAGCCGTTGATAAACGCTATACCATCACTAAAACAAAGCTGCGTCGGCAATCTTCCGGAGAAATGCTTTACACCAAGGACGCCTATGTTTTCAACAGTGCCGGCGTTTTTACCCTGATACTTACAGAATCGAACGATGTTTCCAAAGTACAGGAAATGGTGATTAATCCCATCGATACCTTTCCAGCCAAACACAAATGGGCAGGCGATTACATACAGAATAAGAAAAACTTCGTTTCCGTCCGTGATGGCAGGAACGACAAGGAAGTCGATTTCTTCATTCATTTCGAAAAATCAGGCGATTGTAATGGTGAACTGAAAGGCACCGCGAAGTTCATCGCTCCCAACATTGCCCAGTTCTCCGAACCCGGCGACCCCTGCGTACTTCAACTTAAATTCTCCGGCTCTTCCGTTACTTTAAAAGAAGAAAAAGGCTGCGGCGCCTACCGTGGTATCAAATGCTTTTTCGAAGGAAGTTATACCAGGAAGAAGAAAAAGAAGTAATGCCGGATGACGGGATTGAATTATGTTTGCGTACTAAATACACATTAAATTTTTAAGATAATGAGTTTCAGAAATTACCGCGTTCCCTACACAACAGACGAAAGATATTCTAAAAAGATAGCCTATTTCTCCAGTGAGTTCGCGGTACACCAGCCCCTGAAGATATACAGTGGTGGCCTGGGCTTCCTCGCCGGATCGCACCTCCGCAGCGCTTATGAACTGAAGCAGAACATGATCGGCATCGGCATCCTCTGGAAATACGGGTACTACGACCAGTCCAGAAATCAGGACCAGACCCTTCAGGTCACCTTCATGGAAAAGCAATACAGTTTCCTGGAAGACACAGGCATCCGTTTCCAGATCAATATCCACGATCATCCGGTTTGGGTAAAGGCTTACTACCTGCACCCCGATACTTTTAATACCGCGCCACTGTTCCTGCTCTCCACCGATTTGCCGGAGAACGATTATGTTTCCCAGACCATCACGCACCGTTTGTACGATGCCAACACCGCCACCAAAGTGGCGCAGTACATCCTGCTGGGTGTGGGTGGCGCTAAGTTACTGGACGAGATCGGCTTCAACCCCGACCTGCACCACCTCAATGAAGCGCATGGCCTGCCTGCCGCGTTCTACCTGTACCGCAAGTATTACAACAACATCGAAGAAGTACGGAAGCGCCTGGTGTTCACTACACATACACCCGAAGAAGCGGGTAACGAGCGGCACGACATCTACCTCTGCCATAAGATGAGTTATTTCTGTGGACTGAACATTGAAGAAGTGCGTGCGCTCACCGGTATCAACGACGATCAGTTCAACCATTCTCTTGTAGCGCTGCGCTTCGCGAAGCTGGCCAACGGTGTATCACAACTGCATGGCAGGGTTGCGCGTGAAATGTGGAGCAAATACCAGGGTGTTTGTAACATCATCTCCATCACCAATGCACAAAACTGGAAATACTGGGCCGATAAGCAATTGTACCGTGCGGTGGATGAAAGCAATGATTTCATTTTCGACGACCGGAAGCGTTACCTTAAAAAACGCGCGTTCGATATCGTGGCCGATCAAACCGGAAAACTCTTTAACCCCGACGTGTTCACGATTGTATGGGCGCGCCGTTTCGCGGGCTATAAACGCGCTGACTTCTTTACCCGCAACGAAGAGCGGTTCCGCGCATTGATGAACAATACGAAATATCCTGTACAATTCATATGGGCCGGAAAGCCTTATCCGCTGGACTATCCAGCCATCGGGGAGTTCAATAACCTGGTGCACATCAGCAAGCAATACCGCAACATGGCCGTGGTGATCGGGTATGAACTGAGTTTGTCGAAACGCCTGAAACAGGCCGCAGACTGCTGGCTGAACAACCCACGTGTTCCCCGCGAAGCTTCGGGTACAAGCGGCATGACAGCCGCCATGAATGGCGCCGTGAACTTCTCTACTGATGATGGATGGATTCCGGAATTCATAAACCACGGCAACAATGGTTTTGTGGTGCCGAAGGCCGATTACGCCAATATGCACGTGCAGGAACAGGACCAGTACGACCTGGATAAACTGTACGAAATACTGGAAAAACAAATACTTCCCCTTTATTACGAAAACAAAGATACCTGGCGCCAGATTTCAAAAAATGGTATGCGCGACGTGCGTTTCCAGTTCGATTCCAACCGGATGGCACATGAGTATTACGAGCAGTTGTATAAGTAACGTACCTTTGCGCCATGCATTACGTTTCAGCCGAAGGATTAACGAAGAGTTACGGTATAAATCCACTGTTCAGGAACATTTCGTTCCACATTAACGAAGGAGACAAAATAGCTTTGATCGCACGCAACGGGGTGGGTAAATCCACCCTGTTGCGCATTTTAAGCGGTACGGAAACACCGGATGAAGGAAAACTCTTCATCCACAAAGATGTTACCGTGGCGCTTTTTGAGCAGGATCCAAAATTTGATGAGGGAAAAACGGTATTGGAAAACATCTTTCACACCAATCATCCCGTATTAAATGTAATCCGGGAATATGAAGCCGCCGCCGAAAGTGAAGACGGTGAAGCCCTGGCCGAACTGTTCGGGAAAATGGATGACCTCAACGCCTGGGAATTTGAGGTGAAAGTGAAACAGATTCTCACCAAACTGAATGTGCACCACCTGCAACAAAAGGTGAGCGCATTGAGCGGTGGTCAGCGCAAACGCGTGGCGCTCGCTAAAACCCTGATCGATATCGGCTTCGACCACAAGCATACGCTGCTGATGATGGACGAACCCACCAACCACCTTGATGTGGAAATGATTGAATGGCTGGAAAATTACCTTAACCAGGAAAACGTTACCCTGCTGCTGGTGACCCACGACCGCTACTTCCTGGATGCCGTTTGCGAAGAAATATGGGAACTGGAGCGCGAGAACATGTACGTGTACCGCGGCGATTACGAGAATTATATGGAGCGGAAGGCTGCGCGTATCGACAGTGAACTCGCCAGCATCGACAAAGCCAAAAACGAATACAGAAAGGAACTGGAATGGATGCGCAAACAACCCAAAGCGCGTACCACCAAAAGCAAAAGCAGGCAGGATAATTTCTATGAAGTGGAATCCCGCGCCAAACAAAAAATCACGGATGCGCAGGTGCAACTGGAAGTAAAAATGAGCCGCCTGGGTGGAAAAATCATTGAAGCGAAAAAAGTCTATAAAAGCTACGGCGATCTTACAATTCTGAAAGGATTTGACCACACTTTCGCGAAAGGTGAACGTGTTGGGGTGATTGGTAAGAATGGTGTTGGAAAGAGTACTTTCCTTAATATTTTACAGCAGTTGGAACCAGTGGACAGCGGTAAAATCAATGTAGGAGATACGGTAGTATTTGGGAACTTCTCCCAGCAGGGGTTGGTGATAAAAGAAAATCTTCGGGTGATCGAGTACGTGAAAACATTCGCGGAGAGTTTCCCGCTCGCTAATGGAGGCAGTCTGAGTGCTTCCCAGTTCCTCGAATTGTTTCTTTTCTCTCCCGATAAACAATATACCTACCTCAACTCACTGAGCGGTGGTGAAAAGAAAAGACTGCAACTGCTGACGGTACTTTTCAGAAACCCCAACTTCCTGATCCTGGATGAACCTACCAACGACCTGGACCTTCCCACGCTCAGCGTGCTCGAAAACTTCCTGAGTGAATACCGTGGATGCGTATTGATTGTGAGCCACGACCGTTATTTCATGGACCGTCTGGTGGACCATCTTTTCGTTTTTGAAGGCGACGGCGTTGTGCGCGATTTCCCCGGAAACTACAGCAATTACAGGATCTGGCTGAAAGAAAATGAGAAGAAAGACAACAAATGGAACGACCTGGAAGAACACAAAAGAAAAGGTGGTTCCATTGAAGAGGTGGCTGTGAAAGCGGCTGCGCCGGAAAAGCCTGCTGATGCGCCTTCCAAAAGGAAAATGAGTTTTAAGGAGAAAAGAGAATTTGAGTTGCTGGAAGCAGATATCGCCAACCTCGAAAAGGAAAAAGCAGAAATTAACGAAAAATTGGCCGCAGGTTCCATGCAATATGAGGAACTTCAGGCGTTGTCTGAAAGGATCGGCACGATCTCTGAACAGATAGAAATGAAAGAGATGCGCTGGCTGGAACTGAGTGAAATGAATTCCTGATTTCAAAAATTAAATATCCGGATATGAAAAAAGTAATCTTTACCCTCGCTGTATGTACGGTAACCCTGGGCGCTATTGCCCAGAACCCGCTTAAAAAACTGGGAGATATCGCCAACTCGGTGAAAAGCAATAAAGGCGCTGGATTGAGTACGGAAGAAATCGCGAATGGACTGAAAGAAGCGCTGAAAGTAGGCGCTGAAAACAGTACCGGTAAGCTGGCTTCCGTGGATGGTTTTCTGAAAGATGCGGCCGTTAAGATTCTGATGCCGGAAGAAGTGGTGGCTGTGGAAAAAAAGATGCGCGCCCTCGGAATGGGTAAACTCATCGACAATGCCATCACGAGTATGAACCGCGCAGCGGAAGACGCTTCAAAACAAGCCGCGCCTATCTTCCTGAACGCCATCAAATCAATGAGCATCACGGATGCCCTGGGGATATTGAAAGGAAGTGACCTCGCCGCCACCGAATACCTGAAAAAATCGACTACCAATCAGTTAACCGAAGCATTTAAACCGGTAATTGCCGCCTCACTTGAAAAAGTGGAAGCCACCAAATATTGGAAAGACGTGTTCACTGCCTACAATAAATTTTCCTCTAAACCAGTAAATACGGACCTTACGGAATATGTTACCGGCAAATCGCTGGACGGCATTTTCTATTACGTGGGCCTCGAAGAACAAAAGATCAGGAAAGACCCTGCTGCTCGGGTAAACGATGTACTGAAAAAAGTTTTCGAATAGTTTAACATTTTCTTAGGGGTTTTCGTAAATATCATTAAATTAAAGTGATATGAAGCCCCGCTTTGCAAACTCACTCATCACTGCACTCACTTTCACGGCCTTCGGCCTGATCTGGATTTATTTTACAGATGACCTGTTCCTCGGAATGGCGGGTACCGATATGGAGCGTTACCATACTTTTCAGCATTACAAAGGAACAATCTTTGTCGTATTGGCGTCTATCCTGGTATTCTGGATGAGCTTTGGCCTTAGCAAGAGCCTGCACAAAGTGAACAAAGAAGTAAGCGACAACAACGCTGAATTGCAAAGGTTGTATACGCAAACACTGGAACAGGAAAACGCGCTTAAACTATCTTACGAAAGGTTCGCGCTGTTAAGCAAAGCAACAGGTGACGCCATCTGGGAATACAATTTTGCCGATGGAAGCTCTTATGCGAACGAGGCGCTGAAAGACCTGTTCGGTTATGAATCAACGGAATTACGGGACAATTTCAATTGGTGGACCAGTAACCTTCACCCCGACGATAAGTTGAGGGTGATCGCAAGGACGGAAACGGCACTGAACGGAAAAGAAATCGTGTGGCACGATGAATACCGTTTCCGCGCAAAAGACGGCTCGTATAAAGTGGTTTTCGACCGTGGTTTTATCCTGCGCGATGAACAGGGGAAACCACGCAAACTGATCGGTGCCATGCAGGATGTTACGCTCCAGCGCCGGTTACAACAGGAACTCATCAACGAAAAAGTGGCCCGCCAGAAGGAGATTGCCCAGGCCACCATCCAGGCGCAGGAAGCGGAACGGAAACAGTTGGGAGAGGAACTGCACGACAACATCAACCAATTGCTGGCCACCACAAAACTTTACCTCGATCATTCGCTTAATAATCCGCAGTTTGCAGAGGAATTTACCAGGAAAAGTATTGGAAACATTGTCATGATCATCGAAGAAATCAGGGCGCTGTCAAGATCGCTTACTCCGCCTAGTCTGGGAGACCTGGGACTGAAAGATGCCTTGCAGGACCTCTGCACCAATATCGAAGTGGCGGGCACCATCGAATTTGACCTTCAGATGAAAGGCATCTCCGATTCAGAAATTTCAAATGAGAAAAAGATCAGCATCTATCGGATTGTCCAGGAGCAACTCAACAATATCCTGAAACACGCCAATGCCAGTCTGGTGAAAATTATACTGGAAAAACAGGACGAGGAAATCGTGCTGATCATAAAAGACAATGGCAACGGGTTTGACCCCAAAACGGCACGGTATGGCCTGGGCTTACACAATATCCGGAACCGGGCCGAACTCTATGGCGGCAGCATGGAACTCTCCAGCGCCCCGGGAAAGGGCTGTACACTGCGTGTCTGCCTCCACATCTGACCATTTTCATGATAAGATTCCGTATAAAAAAAGGACAGGCGGTTACCATCTTACAGGTATTTGTGTAATTTTAATGGAAATACCAAACCTGCGCCAAATGAAACGGATATTCCTCATCACCTGCCTGGCCGCCGGGCTGTATGCCCAGAAAGCGGTTGCCTGCGAAGCAAAACCTGGTGTGCCTGCATTGGATGAACAACATAAGACCACTGCGGTTCCGCCTGCAACTGAACAGGCAAAAACAGATTCCTGCCCCGATAGAAAAGAGGTAAAGAAGAAAACCGGTAAGGAGGCCATTCTTCCTAAAAAGACCGCAGTAAAAGAAGAAGAAGTAACCGAGTTCCGTATTCACCCGTTCAGCCGGATGGAAAGATCCTGATCACTTATTCGTAGAGGTCTTTCTTTTCCCGGATCGCTTCCCGGTATTTTTCAAGCAACAGGGTGGGTGAAATAAAGCCCATCGGTTCATAATTTTTATTCACCACCGGTAAGGGCAAAGGTTGTTGCGCATCGAATTTTTCCATAATCTCCGTTACAGATGCGCCGAGCACTACTACAGTGGGAGATACGGCCATTTTTTCAGCTATACTTCCTTCCGCAATCAGTTCTTTCCAACTGATCCATCCCAGGTAATGCTGGTCTTCTCCTGTCACCATTGCTTTGTCTTTTCCTGAGTTTCTCAGTATTTCCTTCACTTCTTGTGCGCTGCAATGCACGGATACAACAGGAAAGCCTCTTTCCAGGATATCTTCCGTTTGTAAGGCATTCTGTATATTTTTCTCTTTTTCGTGCGTAAGCATTTTCCCGCTCAGCGCCAGGTCGATGGTATCCATGGAGTAAGGGCGGTAATGTTTCACGATGAAGAAGGAGAGGGACGAAACCAGCATTAACGGAATAATGAGTTCATACCCATTCGTGATTTCCGCAATCAGAAAGATGGCTGTTAACGGGCAATACATTACGCCACTGAGAATGGCGGCCATGCCCGTAAGGGTGAAATTACTTTCGGGTAATCTTACCAGTCCCATGTTGTTGATGGTTTTGGAAAAGAAATACCCCCAGAAAGCGCCGGTAAACAGAGATGGCGCGAAATTACCGCCATATCCGCCGCCGCCGAGCGTAACGCCTGCAGCAACGGGCTTCATCAGCATCACCAGTCCGGTGAACACCAATATTTCCCAGTTGTCGGGCAAACGGCCGAACAAAAATGAGTTGCGTGTGAGCGTGTCTGTTTGTCCGTACGCAAGGCTTTTAATGCTGTTGTATCCTTCACCGAAGAGTGGCGGGAAGAGGAAATAAAGCCCGATCAGCAATGCGCCAGCAATCACGGCCCGCCAGATATAATTAGAGCGCATGCCGTGCAAACGGTGTTCCGTTCCCCGAAATGCATAAGCGTAGTATAGGGACAGGAAGCCGCCCCCGATGCCCATCAGCATGTAGAAGGGAACATTATGGTAATCGAAAGTTTCCTTCAATGCGAAGTTGAACAGCACCGACTCATTGAGTATAATCTTGGAACAAAGTACGCCGGTAACCGAAGCGATGATGAGCGGAATAAAATAACTCACTACCGTCTCCGTAAGCAGTATTTCAATGGCGAAAATCACCCCGGCGATGGGTGCGTTAAACACGGATGCGATACCGGCCGCGGCGCCACACGCAATCAGCAATGTGCGTTCCTGGTAAAGCATGAAATGAAACCTGCCCACCGTAGAGCCGATGGAAGAACCCGTTGCCACGATCGGCGCTTCCAGACCGGCCGAGCCTCCCATACCCACGGTAAGGGAGCTGGCGATGATGTGCATGTAGTTGTGCCGGAGGCCAATGTAAGAGGACCGCTTCGCGATACTTTTCAGCACCATACCCACCCCTTTTTCAAAACTATCTTTATAAAAACGGTGGACCACCAGGGCGGTTAACACAAGTCCAAGCATCGGGAAAAGCAGGAAGAACGCATGGAAACGGTACCTGTCGGCCAGAAAAGTCTGTAATTCATGCACCATCAGTTTCAGCAATACGGCGGCCAGACCGGCAATGAGCCCCGTCATAATAGCCAGTAATATCATGAACTGAACGCGGCTGATCCTGGTTTTTACCTGCCTGCTGATCCTGTGATAGTAATATCTGAGCTGTTTCAAATAATTCCTTTTGAAGTGAAGTCTCAGTAGCGCTGAAATGAGCCTTAAAGGGGCAAAGGTAGGTAAAAAAATGGCCGGCCATCCCTGGAAAGGGAAGCCGGCCCACACATTATACTTATTAATACTAGCCTTAGCGGGTCCGAAGCACGTAGGCTTCGGGTGATTTGTTCCAGGAATAACGTTTCATCGCTTTCTTTAACCTTCGTTGTACAACCGGCCTGGACGCGTTGATGGACTTTCCTTCGGTGCGGTGCTCGTATACCTTACCGTGCGCTTCGTTGTAAAAACGGATCACGGTATAGGGCGTGGCGGCCGGTCCTGTTTCTACTACCCAGTAACTGGGTTTGTCTAAGTCAGGTATTTTCACCGGAGGCGTCTGTGTTTTTCCACCGAAAGGAAGGGCGGCAATACACAGTAAAAGAAATGGTTTAAAGGTATTCATGGCTTTTTTCTTTAAAATTATACTTTGAAGGAACCGGGGAAAACGATTTGCGCCGTGCGGACAAAGTACTGCGGCATACGATGCATCGCAGGTGGTGAAAGCCGTTCGTCATGCCTTGCTGCTTTCTATCGTGCTTTTCCTGCTGTTGGGCGATAATTGCATTCATTCAGCGCAAATCTTGATAGCTTTAAGCAACAGATTCAATGAAACCCGCATTCATTTTTTCGGATTCGCCCGGCAATCGTTTTACGCGCCACTTCTTATTCTGGTTGGCGTGGATACTCTTCTTTACATTTATCTATGCACAGAAAGGTGTGGTGTATTACGGGCTTTTCCACAGTTACATGATCTCTTTTGTGGACGCGATCTGTTTTATGCCGATCCATCTGTTCTTCAGCTACGGCATCATTTATTTCCTGATGCCGCGCTTCCTGTACACACAACGGTATGGCCCGCTGATGGCGTGGATGCTGGTGCTGGTAATTGCTGCGGGCATAATCTCTTATCTTTCTTCCGAATACCTGGTAGGACCGGTAAGAATCTTGTTGGGCGTGCCCAGGTATCCCAATAGTCTGGCGATGGGTTTTATGGGCGGTTTACGTGGCGGACTTACCATCGGTGGTTTTGCCGCAGCCATCAAACTGATGAAGCAGTGGTACGTGAAGCAACAGGAAAATGAAATGCTCGAAAAGGCGCGTATGGCCTCGGAGCTTCAGGTGCTCAAGGCTCAGTTGCACCCGCATTTCCTGTTCAATACCCTGAACAATATTTATTCTTACGCGATGCAGGATACGCAAACCGCGCCCGGCATGATCCTGAGGTTATCAGATATGTTGCGGTATATGCTGTACGAATGTGAGCAGCAACAGGTATGTCTGGCAAGAGAAGTCCAATTGCTTAAAGATTATGTGGCATTGGAGCAGATGCGTTACGGCAGCCGGTTGGAGGTGCATGTACATGTGGAGGGAAATTTACAGGAAAGAAAGATCGCGCCGTTGTTGTTGTTGCCTTTCGTGGAAAACGCCTTTAAACACGGTGCTTCCAGTACAATGGGCGACGTTTGGATGAGCGTTGACATCAGGGAAGATAACGGCTTATTGAAGCTGAAGGTGATCAATGGGAAACCGCACACATCTCCGGAAACTTCCGAACAGGGGATCGGCTTGCGGAACGTGCGCCAGCGGCTGGAGCTGCTTTATCCGGGTATGTACCTGCTGAACATATCGGACCAGGAAGATAGTTTTGTGGTGAAACTTTCACTCCGGCTGCATCCCGCAACGGGCGACACGGTAGAAAATTCCGGTGTGGCAAAAAAACTTCATTATGCCTGAGCAATTGCATTGTTTGATTGTGGACGATGAGCCTCCGGCAAGGGAGGTGTTGAAACGTTATGTAGAGGCTATTCCCAGCCTTGTATTGGTGGGAGAATGTGAGAACGCCATGCAGGCGCTTTCATTTTTGCAGCAATTCCCGGTGCAGTTGTTGTTGCTGGACATCAGGATGCCGGTGCTGATGGGAACGGATTTTATCAAAACCCTGTCGCATCCTCCCCAGGTCATCTTTACCACAGCACACCGGGATTACGCGGTGGAAGGCTTTGATCTGAACGCGGTGGATTTCCTGCTGAAACCCATCTCTTTTGAACGCTTCCTGAAAGCCGTGAACAAAGTGCTTCAAAAAAACGCGCTGGAACCCGCTCCGCCGGTCTCTAATTTTACTGTTCCCGAACCTGTGCTTTCCGAGGCCCCGGCTTTTTTATACCTGCGCATCGACAGGAAAATGGTGAAAATTCTGCTCAACGAGGTGCTTTTCCTCGAAAGCCTCAAAGATTATGTACGCATCATTACCGTGAACGGGCCTTTACTGGTGCGGCAATCGCTTTCCTCACTGGAAGAAATGCTGCCGGAGCAGGAGTTCGTAAGAATACACCGTTCTTTTATTGTGGCCAGGAGGCATATCCGAGCTTATACACACGAAACCATGGAAGTAGGGAACAATGAACTCCCGATAGGCCGTCTTTACCGCAACGAGGTACTTAAACTACTTTAAAGGGCTGGTATAATTTTTTTGTGTGTTCGCAGGAAATTGATTCAATTGCAGCACCTCAAATTTTTACCGTTGCGCCGGAAACCAATCATACCCGCATTCCTTCTTTTTTTATGCTGTTCGCTGCAAACCTTGGCGCAGCAGGAGAAGGTGGACCATGATACAACGTATTATATTTCCCTGGCCGACCAGATGCTTACCCGCTTTTATTTTTCCAGAAAATACACCAACCTCGAACTCGGGGCCCCAAGAGGAGAGGACAGGCTTCGCTATAAGCCCAATACAACACTCAATATGGGCGTGGGCGCCACGTATAGATCACTCACGCTCAACCTCGCTTATGGGTTCCCGTTCCTCAACCGGAACGAGGAAAAAGGAAAAACGAAGTACCTCGACCTGCAAAGCCATATTTATACCCGGAAATGGTCCTATGATTTCTGGGGACAGTTTTACAAAGGGTATTATATGAAACGGAGCGCCATCGATGGGGGATCTGGTTATTATCTTCGGCCAGACATGGGCGTTACTTTATTGGGTATTTCGGCCTACAACATCGTGGGACACGAACGGTTCTCGTACCGGGCGGCTTTTGTGCAAAATGAAAGGCAGTTGAAATCGGCCGGAAGCTGGTTGCTGGGCGCCGAAATTTATTACGGACGCGCTACCGCCGACAGTGCTCTCGTGCCCGGCGCGGTGAAAGACAGGTTCGATCAGCGTGAAGTGGAACGTGTCCGTTTCCTCGATATCGGACCAGGTGCAGGGTACGCCTACAACTGGGTAATTCACAATGATTTTTTCCTGGGCATGGCTGCTACCATCAACCTGAACATAGGCTTTGTAAGAGAGATCACACCTTCCAACTCACGGGAAAGGTTAGGTTTCAGCCCGAATTTTATTTACCGTGCCACCGGCGGCTACAATTCTGAAAGATGGATGGCCAGTTTATCGCTCGTGGGCAACCGCGTTTCGGCCCGGGGGCCTTCTTCCGCGCACAATTATATCTTCAGTACAGGAAATTACAGGGCCACACTGGCTTATCGTTTTAAACCCGGAAGGAAACTTAAGAAATACCTCGCTCCGGTAGACAAACTGCTGAATTAGTTCTTCGCCAGGAAATAGATCAATACACACAATATGCCCGCAATGAGCAGGGCAATCAAGCCTTTGTACCTGTTCCAAAAGGCTTCCAGCCTGCTTTGTCTTTCCCATTTGTTCAGGTCAGCCGTTAAATTAGGTGCAAGCAGACCCATGCGGGGTGTGATGTTCACCACCTGCTTGTAATGTAAGATGCGTGAAGCGTGCTTCAGCAGCAGCACGATGCGCGTATTCAGTTGTGCATCGTTGTTGTATTGAAGTATTTTAAGGTGTTCTTCGTCCAGCAGTTGAAGGATATAGGCGGTCAGCCCTTCTCTGTCGGTACGGAACGGGTCCTCGCGGTTCATGTATTTTTCAAGTTCGAGCACTTTGAGCAGAATGCCGTATGGTGTGGTGTCGGGTGGAGCTGAATAGGTTCTTCCAGCGGCCCTGTTGAACCAGCGATCATGGTGGTACTTTTCCCGCAGCAATGGATCGGAGAGGATGCGGTAGGCTTCCTGGACCTCACGGAAAAGGATAGCCGCCCTTGGGTCATCTGGATTTTTATCGGGATGGTAGCGCATCGCCAGTTTCCTGTAGGCGCGTTTGATATCCTGAATGCCGGATTGTGGTGGAATCCCCAGTGTGTTGTAATAATCTTTTACCGGCAAAAAAATGGTTTTAAAATATGAGTGCCGCGGAAAGAACAGTGATGTTCAACCGCGGCACTAAAATTATTAAAAAGCACGTGCCTTAACGTGAAAGAGATGATAAATTATTCTTCCGCGTAAGCGCTAACCGGTTCGCAGGTGCAAATCAGGTTCCTGTCGCCATGGGTATTGTTTACTCTTGAAACGGAGGGCCAGAATTTGTTTTCCTTCACATAAGCCAGGGGGAATGCTGCTTCGGAGCGGGCGTAAGCGTGGCTCCATTCATCGGCGCAAATCACAGCTTGTGTGTGGGGGGCGTTTTTCAGTACGTTATCTTTCTTATCTGCTTTTCCTGCTTCGATGGCGGCTATTTCGGCGCGGATGCTGAGCATGGCATCGCAGAAACGGTCCAGTTCGGCCTTGTCTTCACTTTCAGTGGGCTCAATCATGATGGTGCCTGGAACGGGGAAACTCATGGTAGGAGCGTGGAAGCCGTAGTCCATAAGGCGCTTGGCCACATCTTCCGCTTCAATTTCTGCGGAACGTTTGAAAGGACGGAGGTCCACGATGAATTCGTGGGCACAGGTGCCGTTTGTTCCCAAATACAGTACATCGTAAGCCCCTTGCAAACGGGCACGCATGTAGTTCGCGTTCAGGATAGCGTTTTCAGTGGAAGCTTTCACCCCTTCAGCGCCCAGCAAACGAATGTAGGCGTAAGAGATAAGCAGGATGCTGGCACTGCCGAACGGCGCCGCCGATACCGCCTTCGTTTGATCGCTGCCGTTCAGGAAAGTGTGACCGGGCAGGAATGGCGCCAGGTGCGCTTTCACGCAGATGGGTCCCATGCCGGGACCGCCGCCGCCATGCGGGATGGCGAATGTTTTGTGCAGGTTCAGGTGACAAACATCCGCGCCGATCAGACCGGGAGCGGTAAGTCCCACCTGTGCGTTCATGTTCGCGCCATCCATATAAACTTGTCCGCCGTATTGGTGGATGATGTCGGTAATTTCTTTTACGGTTTCTTCATATACGCCGTAAGTGCTGGGGTAGGTGATCATGATACCTGCGAGTTGCGAAGCATACTGTGCGGCTTTCGCTTTCAGGTCTTCCACATCAATGTAACCATTTTCCAAAGCTTTCACCACCACCACTTTCATGCCGGCCATTACGGCGGATGCGGGGTTGGTGCCGTGTGCGGAAATGGGGATCAGCATTACGTTGCGGTGTGCCTCACCGTTGGCCGCGTGGAAATCGCGGATGGTAAGCAAACCGGCGTATTCTCCCTGTGCGCCACTGTTGGGTTGCAGGCTGCACGCGTCGAATGCGGTGATTTCGCAGAGGTAGGCGCTCAGTTCATCCACAATCTGCTGGTAGCCCTGGGCCTGGTTCTTTGGAACGAAGGGATGTATTTTAGAGAAATGGCTCCAGCTTAATGGGATCATTTCCGTAGCGGCATTCAGCTTCATGGTGCAGGAACCCAGGGAAATCATGCTGGTGTTCAGCGACAGATCTTTGTTTTCCAGTTGCTTGAGGTAACGCATCATTTGTGTTTCGCTCCTGTGGGAGTTGAACACGGGGTGTGTAAGGAATTCCGAAGTACGCGTCAGCGCTGTTGGAATATGGGTAAGCGCCGTATCGTGATTGATAGAGAAAGAAGCGGCTTCTTCCTCCTTGCCGAAGATGCCAAGAATATCCAGCACATCGGAAATAGTAGTGGTTTCATCCAATGCGATTCCAATGGAACCGTTGCTGAAATAACGGAAGTTGATGCCATTGCTTTCAGCTTTTGTGCGGATGGTGGCAGCGTCTGCATTGGTCACTACGATGGTATCGAAGTAGCTGTTGCTTGCAAGTTCCAGCCCGCCCGCAGCTAGTTGTTCACCCAGCGCCTGCGTAAGTAGCGCCACTCTTTTGGCGATATTTTTCAGTCCTTCCGGTCCGTGGAACACGGCGTACATGGCGGCCATATTGGCCAGCAGCGCCTGGGCGGTACAGATGTTGGAAGTAGCTTTTTCTCTTTTGATGTGTTGCTCGCGGGTTTGAAGGGCCATACGCAATGCACGGTTGCCCTGCGCGTCTATACTTACCCCGATAATCCTTCCAGGGATGCTGCGTTTGAATTCGTCCTTAGAAGCGAAGAAAGCCGCGTGCGGGCCGCCATAGCCCAGGGGAACGCCGAAGCGTTGTGCCGAACCACAGGCCACATCGGCTCCCAGTTCACCGGGAGGGGTTAGGAGGGTAAGCGCCAGCAGGTCGGTGGTCATGGCCACATAAGCGCCGGCGGCATGTACTTTTTCTATGAAAGAGCGGTAATCTTCTACCGAACCTTTATCGTTGGGGTATTGTATCAGCGCGCCGAACCAGCTTTCATCGGGAGTGGCGTTGCGGTAGTCGCCCACCACCACTTCAATACCTATCGGTACGGCGCGGGTATGGATCACGTCCAGGGTTTGCGGGAACACATCGGCATCCACGAAAAACTTAGGGCGGGTAATATGTTCTGCTTTGTTCAGCCCGTTGAAGAACATGGCCATGGCCTCGGCGGCGGCGGTGCCTTCATCCAGGAGTGATGCATTGGCGATGGGCAGACCGGTCAGGTCGCTTACCATCGTCTGGTAGTTGAGCAGACTCTCCAGGCGTCCCTGGGAAATTTCAGCCTGGTAAGGGGTGTACTGCGTGTACCATCCCGGGTTTTCAAAAACGTTCCGCAGGATCACCGAAGGAACGATGGTATCATAATAACCCTGGCCGATATAATTTCTGAAAACCTTGTTTTTCAGGCTTACCTCTTTCACGTGCTGCAGGTATTCCGACTCGCTCATGGCGGGGGGAAGTTGCAGTGCCTTGCTCATGCGGATGCCCGTGGGGACGGTCTTTCCAGTGAGCGCATCAAGGCTGGCTGCACCTATGGTTTGCAGCATGGCCGCGGTGTCGTTCCCGGTGGGACCAATATGACGATTCCTGAATTCTGTTGCTTGTTGCTCAAAAATATTCATACGAGTTTGTGCTTTTCTGGTTAGCAGGCTGCAAAGGTAAAATCCTTTCAGAAGAAAACACGCTTTTTGTTGAACGGTGGGGATGAACTGGGGATAATACTGGACGTACACCTTCCGCAATCGTTTTAAATGCCAAAAAATAAGTAAATTCCCTGCAATCGCCTGGGATCACGACCTTTGTAACAGACTGGAATTGTTCATTATCCACAGCATTAACACTTTTTCCCGAACGTATGACGCATCTGCCTGAACTAATTGAGGACCTGGCACTGATTCTTGGAGCCGCAGGTATCTTTACCCTGATCTTCAAGAAATTAAAGCAGCCTTTGGTATTGGGTTATATCCTCGCCGGACTGCTGGTGGGGCCTAACCTGGATATTTTTCCCACCGTGGGCGACCAGAAAAGCATCCAGGTATGGGCCGAAATCGGCGTTATCTTCCTGTTGTTCTCCCTGGGCCTGGAATTCAGTTTTAAAAAGCTGATGCGCGTTGGTGGCACCTCCTCCGTAACCGGTATTTTCGAAACCTCCATGATGATGGTGATCGGGTATGTAACCGGTCAGATGCTGGGCTGGAGCATGATGGACAGTATTTTCCTGGGCGGCATCATCGCCATTTCCTCCACCACTATTATTATCCGCGCATTCGAAGAACTTAATCTGAAGAACCAGCAATTCGCGGGACAGGTATTGGGCATCCTTATTATCGAGGACCTAGTGGCCGTATTGCTGCTCGTATTGCTGTCCACACTAGCGGTGAGTCAGCAGTTCTCGGGCGGTGAACTGCTGGGCTCAGTGGTGAAACTGGTTTTCTTCCTTTGTTTATGGTTCCTGGCCGGTATTTATCTTTTGCCAACCCTGCTTAAAAAAGCCCGCCGGTTCATGAACCACGAAACCTTGCTGGTGGTATCGCTCGCACTCTGTTTCCTGATGGTGGTACTGGCCACCAAAGTAGGTTTCTCGGCGGCATTGGGCGCTTTTATTATGGGTTCCATACTGGCAGAAACCACCCTGGCGGAAGAGATAGAACACCTTACCAAATCGGTGAAGGACTTGTTCGGAGCCGTATTCTTCGTTTCGGTAGGCATGTTGATTGATCCGAAATTATTGCTGGAATACGCGTTCCCGGTAGTGGTGGTCACGATTGTGGTGATTGTGGGAAAGGTCTTGAACGTGACCATTGGTTCATTGATTTCGGGACAGCCGTTAAAGCAATCGGTGCAGTCATCGATGAGTTTGTCGCAGATCGGGGAATTCTCCTTCATCATCGCCACATTGGGCCTGAACCTGCATGTAACGAGCCAGTTTCTTTACCCCATTGCCGTAGGCGTTTCCGTGATCACCACTTTCACCACGCCATATATGATGCGGCTTTCAGAGCCTTTCTACCGTTTCCTGGAAAAGAACCTGCCCGAGAAATGGCGCAGTTCACTGAACCGGTACAGTGCCGGTGCGCAAACCATTCAGGCGGAAAGCGACTGGAAAACGGTGGTGCGTTCTTATTTATCCGTCATGTTGGTCAACTCGGTGGTGATCGTGGCGATGATCTTGCTTTCCGGTAGGTACTTCGCGCCCTGGATGGCCGGCCAGTTGGAAAATAAGTTGCTGGCTTCCCTGCTTACCGTGATCATCACCATTGGGTTAATGCTGCCTTTCGTGTGGGCACTCACTGCGAAAAAGATCAACAGCGGCGCATACACCAGTTTATGGCTCGATAGCAAATACAACCACGGACCACTCGTATTGCTGGAAGTGCTGCGCAACCTGCTGGCCGTATTGTTCCTAGGGTTCCTCCTGAATCAACTCTTTAATATATGGGTGGCCCTGGTGGGTAGCCTGCTGGTGATTCCTTTCGTGATCTTCGTTTTCCGGCAGAAGTTGCAAAAATTCTATTCCCGGATCGAAAGGCGTTTCATGCGCAACCTTCATGACAGGGAACTTTCTGCCAATACGGGCGCCAACAGCGATCTTTCTCCCTGGGATGCTCACCTGGCTTATTTTACTGTAAGTCCCGACGCCCAATGGGTGGGCGGCTCGCTGGAAAACCTGGCCTGGCGGGAAAAATATGGCGTGAACATCGCGTCCATCGAAAGAGGCGCGCGTATGATTCCCACCCCCCAACGTACGGAACAGGTATATCCTTATGATAAACTTGCGGTGATTGGTACCGACCAGCAATTAAAGGATTTCCGGCTGGTGGTGGAACCCGTTCCCGGCGAAAACAATGTACCCGAAGAAGAAATGACGCTCTTTAAGATCATCGTGGACGAACATACCCATCTGAAGGGGAAAACAGTGCGTGGTTCCGGCATCCGGGAGATTACGCGCGGACTGGTAGTGGGCATTGAAAGAAACGGAGAACGCATCCTCAACCCGCCTTCAGATATGGTTTTTGAATGGGAAGATGTGGTATGGATCGTAGGGGATAGGAAAAGGTTGAAAGATGTTCACTAGTTTCGCGCAAAATAAGCATACATGCGTTTGATAAAAGCAGGCCTGATTGGATTGGTGGTACTCAGTTTACTGGTGTTCCTGCTCTCCCTGTTGTTTCCGTCCAATGTGCGGGTGTCCCGGGCCATTGATATTTATACTTCAAGGGAAGAAGTTAGTCGGCTGGTGATGGATCCCGCAGGCTGGAAACATTGGTACCTGCCCCTGAAAACGAATGCGGATACCCTATGGACCACAACGGGCAACGGATTTTCATCCAAATCAGCATCGCTTTCCATTCAAAGTACTTCCGACAGCAGCGTGGCCGTAACCGCACGCAACAAAGACGAGGTTTTCAACAGTAACCTGCAGATCATTGGTGATGGTACCAATGGCCATTGTACAGTGCAATGGTATGCCGATATGCCCGTGAAATGGTATCCCTGGGAAAAGTTCGGGAGTATTTTCTTCGACAAAATACTCGGGCCTGGAATGGAAGAATCTTTACAGGAACTGAAAAAACAGGCCGAAAAGCAAGGAATATAGGCTGAAGTATGCGTTTATTTGCCGAAATTAACTGTATCATTTACCTAAGAAGCCGATTGTTATGTTGAAAAAGGAACGCCAGGCATATATCCTCCACCAGGTTGATCTGCACAATAAAGTGCTTTCTTCCGACCTCAGTGTTGAAATGAACGTTTCAGAAGATACCATCCGCCGCGACCTGAATGAACTGGCGGAAGAAGGCCGGATCATCAAAGTGCACGGTGGTGCCCTCTCCAAGTCATTCCATATTTCTTTCCAGCCCACCATGGTGTATTCGCTCGACAACAAACGCACCATCGCCCGCAAGGCGGCTTCGCTTATCCAGGACGGCATGTTCGTACTTACTTCAGGCGGCACCACCATCATAGAACTGGCCAGGAGTCTGCCTCCGGGTTTACAGGCTACCTTTATCACAGGCAGTATTCCGGCAGCGGTGGAATATATGCAACACCCTTCCATTGATGTTATCCTGATCGGGGATAAAATCTCCAAAAGTTCACAGATCACCGTTGGGGGAGAAGCCATTTCCAGGATCAAAGAAATCAGGGCCGACCTGTGTTTTCTCGGAACGAACGCGCTCGATATACAACATGGCCTTACAGACAATGACTGGGAAGTGGTACAGGTGAAGAAAGCCATGATCGGCTCTTCTGAAAAAGTGATCTCTCTTTCCATCT
>CAMLRX010000080.1 GCA_946482545.1 uncultured Flavihumibacter sp.
CACGCCGCACACTGAATTCAAAGGTGAAGTTTATGTACTGAGTAAGGAAGAAGGTGGCCGTCACACGCCGTTCTTCAACAAATACCGTCCTCAGTTCTACTTCCGTACTACGGACGTAACAGGAGAGTGTATGCTGCCTGAAGGAACTGAAATGGTAATGCCTGGTGATAACACTTCCCTCACTGTAAAACTGATCCAGCCCATCGCTATGGAAAAAGGTCTGAAATTCGCTATCCGCGAAGGTGGACGTACCGTAGGTGCAGGTCAGGTTACTGAGATCCTGAAGTAATCCTCGGATTCATTATAGGCCATTAGCAACATGGGCTGTTGAAAAACAGTTCGGTTGCCGGCATCGGCAGAAAATCAGTACTTTTGCCGGAAGTCAGCAACCCCCGATTTGCTAATGGCTTTTTATACGGGCGTAGTTCAATGGTAGAATAGAGGTCTCCAAAACCTTTGATACGGGTTCGAATCCTGTCGCCCGTGCAAGTATGCACTCCGTTCTGTTGCTTCGGCTGCAGAATGAACAAAGAAACAGTTATGAATAAGATATCAACTTATTTTAAAGAATCATACAAGGAACTGGTTGAAAAAGTAACCTGGCCCACCGGGGAACAATTACAACAAAGTACCATGATCGTTCTGGGTGCAACCCTGGTTATCACAGCTATCGTTTGGGTGATGGACTTTGCCGCGAATTCTCTTCTTAAATTCATTTACTCATTCTTTAGCTAATGGAAGCAGCAGTTAATCAAGTAGAAACGAAATGGTACGTGCTCCGCGTGGTGAGTGGAAAGGAAAAGAAAGTAAAGGAGTACCTCGATAAAGAAATCTCAAGAGGTGGCTGGAGTGAAGTGGTGAAACAGGTTTTCCTGCCAGTGGAAAAAGTATACAAGGTACAGAACGGAAAGAAAGTAATGCGGGAACGCAACTACTATCCTGGTTATGTGATGATTGAGATCGCTGACGGAAAACTTTCTGACGACCTGAAAGACACCATAAAGAACACTTCTAACGTGATCCATTTCCTCGGAAAGGATAACCCCATCGCACTCCGCAAAGCGGAAGTGAACAAGATGCTGGGTAAAATGGATGAAATGGCAGAAGCTGGTGGCCTCAGCATGAGCGAACCATTCATCATCGGCGAAACGATCAAGATCATCGAAGGACCTTTCAACGACTTCAATGGTATCATCGAAGAAGTGAACGACGAGAAGAAGAAACTGAAAGTTACCGTAAAAATATTCGGACGCTCCACACCAGTGGAACTGAACTATATGCAGGTAGAAAAGTTGGCATAAGCAGCAACAGCTATATAATTGAAAAGCCCCACCATTTTGGCGGGGCTTTTGTTTTGTTATGAACACCTGTTCTATTCAAACAGGGTGGTAGGCGTTACATCGTCGTTTGTTGCTGGCGCTGGTGCCGGAGTAGGTTCTGCTGCAGGCGCTTCAACAGGCATTACAGGTGTTTGCTCTTCAACAGGAGCAGGGGTTTTTTTAGCCTTTGGTTTTGGCGCTGCCTTTTTAGGCATCGCTTTTTTCACCGCTGCCTTCTTGGGAGCCGCTGCTTTTTTTGCTGCTGCTTTTTTCGGCGCAGCCTTCTTAGGCGCTACCGCTTTCTTTGGCGCAGCTTTTTTCGCTACTTTTTTGGGCGCTGCCTTTTTTACGGCTTTTTTCACCGCAGTGGTTTTCTTAACAGCCTTTTTAGGTGCTGCTTTTTTGGCCACCTTTTTCGGAGCTGCCTTTTTCGCCGCTTTCTTTGGAGCCGCCTTTTTCACTGCTTTTTTAGGGGCGACTTTTTTAGCAACCTTCTTAGGTGCTGCTTTCTTTACTGCTTTTTTAGGAGCCGCTTTTTTTGCCGCTGCTTTCTTGGGAGCGGCTTTTTTTACTGCCTTTTTGGGCGCAGCCTTCTTGGCTGGTTTTGCTTTCGCTTTCGCCATTGTGATAGAATTTTAATGAGTTAGGAAGTGGAATATTTATTTAATTTGAAAAGTTAGGGAGAAAAAATTACACAGGAAAATTTTCTTTCCTCATTTATAAAGCTGTGGAAAATTTTCTAATTACTTCATTTCCAATGTATGTAATCGTGTACCTTCGCCAGACGCTGTTTATTAAAAAATATTTGAAAACAGGAATAAAATCGTACCTTCGCATCCCCAAAAACTAAGTTCTTTCGACGAATGCGATTGGGAGTATGGCCTCCGGGCAATACGTTAACACCAAAAAATCTCAAAAATGGCAAAAGAAATTACAGGCTACGTTAAGTTGCAGTGTAAAGGAGGACAGGCCAACCCTGCACCTCCCATCGGACCAGCCCTCGGTTCCAAAGGAATCAACATCATGGAGTTCTGCAAGCAGTTCAATGCGCGCACCCAGGATAAAATGGGCAAGGTTCTTCCCGTTCTCATCACTGTTTTCTCCGACAAATCTTTCGAGTTTGTTATCAAAACTCCTCCGGCTCCCGTTCAGTTGCTGGAAGCGGCTAAAATTCAAAGTGGTTCCAAAGAGCCTAACCGTAACAAGGTGGGTAAGGTAACCTGGGCCCAGGTTGAAGCTATTGCAAAAGACAAGATGCCCGATCTGAACTGTTTCACCGTTGAAAGCGCCATGCGTATGGTGGCTGGTACGGCAAGAAGCATGGGTATCACCGTTGATGGCCAGGCTCCCTGGGAAAACTAATTGGTTCACCGAAAAAACTCTAAGAAATGGCAACCACCAAAAAAAGAAAAGTAGCCGACAGTAAAGTCGACAAAAATAAAGTGTACTCCCTGAAGGAAGCTGCTACCCTCGTAAAAGAGGTGAACACCACTAAGTTCGATGCTTCCGTAGACATTCACGTTCGTCTGGGCGTTGATCCCAAAAAAGCCGATCAGGCCATCCGCGGTTCAGTAACCCTCCCCCACGGTACAGGTAAAACAAAGCGCGTTCTCGTACTTTGCACACCCGACAAAGAAGCCGATGCTACCAAAGCTGGTGCTGACCATGTTGGTCTGGATGAATTCATTCAGAAAATCGAAGCAGGCTGGACTGATATCGATGTAATCATCGCTACCCCGTCCGTAATGCCTAAAATCGGTAAACTAGGTAAAATCCTCGGCCCCCGTAACCTGATGCCCAACCCAAAAACAGGTACCGTTACCAACGATGTGGCGGCTGCCGTGAACGAGGTGAAAGGCGGTAAGATTACCTTTAAAGTGGATAAAGCAGGTATCATCCACGCCTCTATCGGACGCGTATCTTTCGATGTGCAGAAGATCCAGGAAAACAGTACCGAACTGATCAATGCCATCATTAAGCTGAAACCATCCACCGCGAAAGGTACTTACCTGAAAGGTGTGAGCATGGCCAGCACCATGAGCCCTGGCATCACGGTTGATACCAAAAACTTCCTGAACTAATCCTTCGGGAATCTGAAAACACTTTAAAAAAAGAGTTATGAACAAAGACCAGAAACAAGAAGTGATTGAACTGCTGAAAGGCAAGTTCTCTCAATACAACAACTTCTACATCACTGATACAGAAAGCCTCACCGTTGCACAGGTGAGCACCCTTCGCCGCCACTGCTTCGATAAGAACGTGGAAATGAAGGTGGCTAAAAACACGCTCATCAAAAAAGCGCTCGAATCACTCGATGGCGAAAAATACAGTGGTGTATATGAAGCCCTGAACAACGTGACCGCACTGATGTTCAGCGAAAACCCCAAAGAACCGGCCCTGATCCTCTCTTCTTTCCGTAAGGAAAGCAATGGCGACAGGCCCGTGCTGAAAGCCGCTTTCATCAATGGTGAAGTTTACACCGGCGACGAACAACTGAAAGCGCTGACACAACTCAAGACCAAGAACGAACTCATCGGAGAAGTTATTGGCTTGCTTCAGTCTCCCGCAAAACGTGTTCTGGCTGCTTTGTTGCACCACCACGAAAAGCAGGCTGAAGGTGCAGCAACTGCTGAGTAAGCAATACAGCATTCAAAATAATATCCCAGGCCTGAGGGATCACAATCAAAGGCTAGATTTTTTTAAAAACACTCCGCCGGAGTTCAACAACTGAGAAGGCGGAAAAAATTTGACAACAATGGCAGACGTTAAAGCATTAGCCGAACAACTCGTTGGTCTTACTGTAAAAGAAGTACAGGAACTGGCCGACGTTCTGAAAGCAGACTACGGTATCGAACCAGCAGCAGCAGCAGTAGTAGTAGCCGCCGGCGATGGTGGTGGCGCAGCAGCAGCCGCTGAAAAAACAGCGTTCGACGTGATCCTGAAAAGTGCAGGCGCTTCTAAACTGAACGTAGTGAAGATCGTTAAAGACCTCACTGGTCTCGGTCTGAAAGAAGCAAAAGAACTGGTTGACGGCGCTCCAAAAACACTGAAAGAAGGTGTTACCAAAGCTGAAGCTGAAGACCTGAAAGCAAAGCTCACTGAAGCTGGCGCTGAGGTTGAAATCGCTTAATAAGCTTTTCAAACGAAGTGAAAAAGGCCGTATCGCTCCGATGCGGCCTTTTCTTTTGCCCCAAACCCCGCCCAAATTACCAGGGAACGATTTTTATATTAAATGTATTTTTGAAACTTAACAACGCCGCGTATGACTGAAATCCGGATTCTGGTGGTGGAAGATGAAAAAAAAATCGCCGATTCGCTCAACAAAGGGTTGGTGGAAAATCATTATGAAGTGGACATCGCATACGATGGACTCATCGCCAAACGGATGTTCTCCGCTTCTCCCTACGACCTTGTAATCCTGGACATCAACCTGCCCGGCATGAATGGGTATGAACTCTGCCAGGAAATCAGGTCCGTCAACGCGCAGATTCCCATTATCATGCTCACCGCACTCGGGGCAACCGATGATAAAATTGAGGCCTTCGATGCAGGTGCAGATGATTACGTGGTGAAACCATTTGAGTTCAAAGAACTGCTCGTGCGCATACGCGCATTGCTGAAAAGAGCCCAGTATGGTATTCCAACGGGCAACATGCTGAAAGTGGCCGACCTCGAAATGAACCTCGACAGCAAAGAGGTAACCAGGAACGGCAACACAGTTTCCCTTACCGCAAAAGAATTTCAACTGCTCGAATATTTTGTACGCAACAAAAACCGCGTGGTGTCAAGGGCCGATATCGCCAGAAACGTTTGGGACATAGATTTCGATACAGGAACAAACGTGATTGATGTGTACGTGAATTTTCTGCGCAAAAAGATTGATAAGGACCATGAACAGAAACTGATTAAAACGCAGGTAGGCATGGGCTATATCCTAAAGGAAAGCGGCGACTGATGAAAATCAAATACCGCATAACCCTGCTCTTTACAATTATTGTACTGGCCATTCTCGCCGTACTTTGCTCCGCCATATACTATTCATCCGAACTTACAAGAGAGAAAAATTTTAAGAACAGGCTTAGGAACCGCGCCCTCACCGTTGCAAAATACCTGATCGAAGTAACCGATAAAGATCAGGAACTGATGAAGAAGATTGAAGAGAATACGGTGTTCTCCCTGCAACGAAAATGTGTGATCGTTTACAATTACCTCAACCAGCCCATCTACAACCAGTTCGATGATCCGGATGATTCCATCGTGGTCACGAAAGATATGGTGGACCGCGCCCGCATTGACGGCGAATACTTCTCTAAAGCAGGTCAGCGGGATGTACTTTCCACCCAATACATCGATCGTTTCAACCGGTACATTATTGTGGTGGCCGCTTACGATGAAGAAGGCATAGATACCATCGCACGTTTGAAGGGGATATTATGGTTCAGTTTTTTTGGCGGAATCTTTATCACACTTATTACCGGGTATTATTTTTCGCACCGGCTCGTTCGTCCCATCATTACCATCATTGATGAAGTAAAAGATATTTCCTCGCACAGCCTTACCAAACGCATACAGGCAGGGGAGAAGCAGGACGAACTGAACCAGCTCGCGGCCACCTTCAACCAGTTGCTCGACCGCATGCAGCAATCGTTCGAGATTCAAAGGCGTTTCATATCCAATGCATCACATGAATTTTCCACGCCATTAACGGCCATTTCCAGTCAGATCGAAATCGCTTTACAGAACGAAAGATCTGTTCCTGAATACAAGGATGTGCTGGAATCTGTTTACAGTGATGTGTTCCAGATGGGACAACTTACAAAAGGATTACTGGAGATTGCGAAAACAGGTTCCGGTGGTGCCATAGAACTCAATGAAGTACGTATTGATGAAGTCCTGCTTCGCATAGCCGGAGACGTTAAACGGATACACCCTTCTTACACGGTGCACCTCAATTTCGATGAGTTCCCTGATTCAGAAGAAGCCTTCCTGGTGTATGGAAATACGGATCTGTTGTACAGCGCCATCCGCAACATTGTTGCCAACGCATGCAAATTCTCTCATACCGGAGAGGCCAATGTGCACCTGCTCATCAATGAAAAAGTAACCATTAAAGTCCAGGATGAGGGCATCGGTATTCCGCCTGAAGAAATGGCCGGTATCTTCCAGCCTTTTTACCGTGCAGACAATGCCAAGGATAAAAAGGGCTTCGGACTTGGACTCGCGCTTGCGAACCGTATTATCCGCCTGCACAAAGGGAAAATCATGGTGGAATCTGCTCCCGGTAAGGGAACCACCTTTTTCATCGTATTGGAAAAAGCGTTTTAATCTGTTTTTAATCCCACTTTAATATACCGCTAATAAGTGGCAGGCATATTTGTGTATATGTTAAAATGAATGCCTGTATCCGCTCGAAATATCGTCCCTTCTATTGTGGTGGCCGTGATTCTGATTTTCACTGTTTTTAATGTGCGTCTGTATTACCGCACAACCGAAGTGAGGGCACACAACAGGGCATTGATCTTGCAACAGGATTCAATACGTTCAGTACACATGAACCTCACCAGGGAAATGCTTGATTTTCCCCAACCTGGTATACACCTCGTTAACGAGCAAAGCGACGGGCGGGTAACAACCAGCGGTGAGCCTGCGGTACTGGATAACTAAAATCAGCACTATGCAACAAATTTTACCAGAACATCCCGAAATGAAAATCGAGGTGCGCAGCTTGATGCCATCTGATTATGAAGCGGTAAAAGAATTACAACTGGCCTGCTTCCCGGGCATGTTGCCCTGGAGCAAACTGCAGTGGGACAGCATGATGGAGAAGTTTCCGCAAGGTCAGCTTGCCGTGGAACTGAATGGAAAAATCGTGGCTTCCTCTTCGAGTCTGCTCCTGCATTTCGACGAATACACCAAAGAACATTCCTGGAATGCAATTACGGGTAAAGGAACCTTATCTACGCACAAGGCCGATGGCGATACACTTTATGGTATTGAGATCATGGTGCACCCGGATTACAGGAACTTCAAACTTTCCCGCCGTTTATATGATGCCAGGAAAAAACTGGCCGTGGATATGAACCTCCGTCGGATCATTATTGGCGGAAGGTTACCCAATTATCATTTGTACGCGGAAACACTCACGATCAAGGATTATGTGCAGCAGGTGATTGATAAAAAATTGCGGGACCCCGTACTCACGGCCCAACTTTCGAATGGATTTCAACTGAAAAGAATTATCCGCGATTACCTTCCCAACGACACGGAGTCCTGTGGATACGCTACATTTCTGGAATGGGTGAACCTGGATTATGAACCTGAAGGCGATCTGAAGATTCAGGAAGTGAACTACGTTCGGGTATGCGCGGTCCAGTACAAAATGAGGATGATCAACAGCTTCGATGATTTCGCCCACGATTGTGAATACTTCGTGGACGCGGCTTCCGATTACAGATGCGATTTCGTGCTGTTCCCCGAAATGCTCACGATGCAACTCCTTACCTTTTTACCGAACGACAGACCCGGGACCGCCGTCAGAAAACTGGCTGAATTTACGGACCAATATGTGGAAATGTTCCGCAACCTGGCCATTAAATACAACATCAACATTGTAGGCGGTTCTCATTTTACAGTGGAAAACGACGAACTCTATAATATCTCTTACCTGTTCAGAAGGGATGGCAGCGTTTCCCGGCAATATAAGATGCACATTACGCCACACGAAAGAAAATGGTGGGGCGTAAAGCCAGGCAATAAAGTGGAAGTGATGGATACAGATTGTGGGAAGATCGCCATTCTCATCTGTTACGATGTGGAATTTCCTGAACTCGCGCGTATTGCGGTGAAGAAAGGCGCTTCCATTTTATTCGTTCCTTTCAACACCGATGAAAGAAGGGCCTATCTCCGTGTCCGTTATTGCTCACAGGCGCGCGCCATCGAGAACCAGGTGTATGTAGTACTGGCGGGCAGTGTGGGCAACCTGCCGGAAGTGGACAACCTGGATATACAATATGCGCAGTCGGCTATTCTTACACCTTCCGATGTGGAGTTTCAACGGGATGGCGTGGCGGCTATTGCGGAAGCGGGAGAGGAGACGCTTATTTTCCAGGACCTGGATATGAACCTGCTGAAGCGCCACCAGTATTTCGGGAGTGTACAAACCATTAAGGACCGCAGAACAGATATTTATAACATTCGTTACACAGAGGATGAAGAAACTTTCACAGTGTAACATTCAACCCCTCAACTTCAACCTATGGTAAGTGTAATCATCCCGGCATTGAACGAGCAGGACACCATCGCCAACGTGGTGCGGTTCTGCTTGTCCAATTCACATGTAACTGAAGTAATCGTGGTAGACGATAAATCCATCGATGAAACGGTGTTCCGCGCCAAAGCAGCGGGTGCTACTGTAATCACCAGCACAAAACTGGGGAAAGGCACTTCCATGAAAGATGGGATACTATACGCTAAGAATGACGTGCTGGTATTCATCGACGGCGATATCGACCCTTATCCACACAATACTATTTGTGACCTGGTGAAGCCAATTCTTTCTGATGAATATGATTTTGTAAAAGCCACCTTCTCCCGCAACGCAGGCAGAGTAACTGAGCTGGTGGCCAAACCGCTGCTGAGTATATTCTATCCTGAATTGTCGCAGTTCTCGCAACCGCTCAGCGGGATGATCGCAGGAAGAAAGGCCATGTTCGAAAAGGTGAATTTCTTCGGAGACTATGGCGTAGACATCGGTATACTGATAGACATGTTCCTGATGAAGGCCCGCATCACCGAAGTGAACATCGGCTACCTCGACAACAAAAGCAAGCCCTGGCACGCGCTCGGTCGCATGAGTAAGGAAGTGGCCCGCGCCATCATCACCAAAGCATTGGTGCAGAAAAAAGAAACCGTTACACTGGAAGAACTTGAATCTATGAACGTGATTAAAGACCAAATGGAATACGCCATCAAAGAGCAGGTAAAAGGATTGAAAAAAATGGCCATCTTCGATATGGACGATACCATTCTCCGGGGAAGATTTATTGACACGGCTGCCGAGCAACTCGGTTTTGTGCAGGAACTCCGGAAGCTGAGGGCCACGGAAACCGACCCGGTGATCCTCACCAAACAGATCGCCCGGTTGCTGAAAGGAAGGAATTTCGGAGAACTGCTCAAAGTGGCGGAGTCTATACCTATGGTGGGTGATATCGAAGAAACCGTGACTGAATTGAAGAGCCGCGGCTATATTGTGGGCATCATCTCCGACAGTTACGATTTTGTAACGAGTTATGTGAAGAATAAGATCGGCGCCGATTTTTCCCTCTCCAACGAACTTGAATTCTCGAACAGCATTGCCACCGGGGAAGTAAAAATGCCTTCTTTCTTTTTCTCGCATTCGGAAAGCATCTGCAAACACACCATCTGCAAAACCAATGCGCTCCAGGATATCACAAAGCAATATGGCATACCGCTCAGCAACTGCATCGCCATAGGCGACAGCGCCAACGATTTGTGTATGGTGCAGAAAGCAGGAATTGGCGTAGCCTTCTGTTCCAAAAATGAATTGTTGAACTATTCCGCAGATAAAGTGATCTCACAATACGCTTTCAGCGAACTGCTTGACTATGCGAAGTAGGTTTTAATCCTATTTTAATGCCGCATTAATTCGCATTTAATTGATGGCGGCTAGTTTTACGGCAATGATTTTTCGGCACTATTAAAATCAAAGTTATGAGGTACAAAGCACTATTAATGACAGCAGGGATAATATCGGCCTCCGCCCTGCAGGCCCAATCGGTTGAGGATGGTAAGAAAATGTTGTATTACGAACGCTATAAAAGCGCGGAAGATATTCTCGCCAAATCAATCAATGCCGATCCCAATAATGGATCAGCGTGGTATACACTTACCCAGACTTATCTGGCTCAAGATAAAAAAGCAAGCGCCGATTCTTTAATGAATGCTGCCCCAGCCTCTATAGCTGGTGATCCGCTCGTGAAAATAGCGAAAGGGCAACTCCTGCTGATGGATGGAAAAAAGGAAGAAGCCAATAAACTTTTTGATGAAGCGATTGGTAGCGTGAAGAAAAAAGACCAGGGCGAAATGATGATTAAAGTCGCCCGTGCACATGTGGACGCGAAAGACGGGGATACGAATAAAGCGCTCGCGTTACTTACCGAAGCAGAAGGAAAAGAAAAGAAAAATCCTGAACTGCACATGGTAAGAGGTGATGCATACCGCAAACTTGCGCAGGGAGGTCCAGCCATTGAAGGCTATATGGCCGCATTGAATGCAGATGGGAAATATGCCCGCGCACCTTTCATGATAGGAAGAATTTATTTGTCGCAGGACAACAAATCTGCTTATGTGGAGAATTTCGAAAAAGCGGTGGAAATTGATCCCAACTTCAAGCCCGCGCTGTACGAATTATATTATTTCAATTATTTCAGAGATGTAAATAAAGCGAAGGATTACCTGGAAAAATACATTGCAGCCAGCGATCCCTCTCCTGAACACGATTATATCCGCACTGACCTGATGTTCGTTTCCCGTCAATATGATGAGGCTATCGCGAAAGCGCAGGAACTGATTGCTGCCCAGGGAGCCAATGCGGAACCAAGGTTGTATAAACTTATTGCCTACAGCTACGATGCTAAAAAAGATTCGCTGAAAGCAAGAGAATTGATGACGACCTATTTTGAAAAGCAGCCCGAAGACAAGCGTGTGGCGAAAGATTACGAATTCATGGGTAATCTGTTGCAGCGTTTTCCGGGTGAAGAAGTAGCTGCCGCTACGAACCTCGAGAAAGCAGTTGCGCTCGATACTTCTGCGGTGGAAAAAACAAAATACATCGAGAACCTTTCCAATCTGTACAAAAAACTGAATGATCACAGCAAAGAAGCATATTGGATGGGAGAGGCCTATAAGTTGAAAAAAGACCCTACCAATACGGATCTGTACAATTGGGGAAGCGCGCACTATTTCGCCAAAGAATTTGAAAAAGCGGATAGCGTGTTCGGAGTGTACACCGCAAAATATCCCGATCAGGTGTATGGCCCATACTGGCAGGCGCGCTCCAATGCTGCTATCGATACAGCCATGGAACAAGGACTTGCAGTGCCACACTATACGAAGTTGATTGAAGTGGCATCAAAAGATACCGCTAAAAACAAAGCATTGCTGATCCAGTCTTACGGATACCTCGCAGCCTATAACGCCAATGTGGCCAAAGATTATGCGAAAGCAGTGGAACATCTCGACCAGATTCTGGTACTGCAACCTGAGAACAATGACGCGAAAGCCAATAAAGAAATCCTTCAGAAGCTGGTGAACAACCAGCAGAACAGGGCAACCGGCGATAGCACACAAGGTGGCAATACCGACAAAACGAAAACTGATGAAAGCGGTGGTAACCGCTCCTCAAAATAGCATTTAAGAAAGTGAGTAGTGCTGATTTGAAACGGCCGTGGGATTCTTCCCGTGGCCTTCTTTTTTGTTAATCCGAAGGCAGTACGCCCTCCGGTAAAAACTTTATGGCAAATTGACAAATAATGTGTACTTTTGCCATCCCCTAATTTAGGCTTATTGTTTATATTCAGCTTGAAACAAGGGGATTACGATTCAACTGATTGGTTTTCAGTGATAGAGATTGTTCAATAAAACCGGTTTATTATATATATGTCTTCAACAACACTGTCAAACAGGATCAATTTCGGAAAGATCAAGAATCTCGCCGAAACTCCTGATCTGCTAGAGGTTCAGATTCAATCGTTTAAAGACTTTTTCCAGTTAGAGACCACTCCGGACAAACGTAACAATGAGGGCCTTTTTAAGGTGTTCAAAGAGAACTTCCCCATTACGGATACCCGGAACATCTTCGTACTGGAATTCCTCGATTATTTTATTGACCCGCCACGCTATACCATTGACGAGTGTATGGAGCGCGGACTTACGTACGCCGTTCCCCTGAAAGCCAAACTGCGCCTGAGTTGTAATGACGAGGAGCACGTTGACTTCCAGACCATTATCCAGGACGTGTTCCTGGGTAACATCCCTTACATGACGCCCCGCGGTACTTTCGTGATCAACGGCGCTGAAAGGGTAGTGGTTTCCCAGTTGCACCGTTCACCCGGTGTGTTCTTCGGCCAGTCTGTGCACCCCAACGGTACGAAAATTTATTCCGCTCGTGTGATCCCCTTCAAAGGCGCCTGGATGGAATTCGCGACCGATATCAACAACGTGATGTACGCGTACATCGACCGGAAGAAAAAATTCCCTGTAACTACCCTGCTTCGTTCCATCGGGTTCGAAACAGATAAGGATATCCTTGAACTCTTCGGCATGGCCGACGAAGTGAAAGGTGAACGCAAAGCCCTGGAGAAATTCCTCGGTAAGCGTCTCGCTGCCCGTGTACTCCGTACCTGGGTGGAAGACTTCGTGGATGAAGATACCGGTGAAGTGGTGTCCATCGAAAGGAATGAAGTAGTGATGGAGCGCGATACCGTGCTGGACGAAGAAGCCATTGAAACCATCGTTGACATGGCGGTTTCTTCTGTATTCATCCAGAAAGAAGAAGTGAGCGGCGACTACGCCATCATTTACAATACCCTCAACAAAGATACTTCTAACTCCGAGCTGGAAGCCGTTCAGCACATCTACCGCCAACTGCGCGGTGCCGATGCGCCGGATGATGAAACAGCACGTGGTATCATCGATAAATTGTTCTTCAGCGACAAACGTTACGACCTCGGAGAAGTGGGCCGTTACAAGATCAACCGCAAACTCGGGGTGGATCAGAAACTGGACAACAAGGTATTGACCAAGGAAGATATTATTGAAATCATTAAATACCTGGTACGCCTCACCAACGGTAAAGCGGAGATCGATGACATCGATCACCTGAGTAACCGTCGTGTTCGTACTGTGGGAGAGCAGTTGTATGCACAATTCGGTGTTGGTCTGGCCCGTATGGCCCGTACCATCCGCGAAAGAATGAACGTGCGCGACAACGAGGTGTTCACGCCTGTTGACCTGATCAACGCCAGAACACTTTCTTCCGTAATCAACTCATTCTTCGGTACCTCACAGTTGTCTCAGTTCCTTGACCAGACAAACCCCCTGAGTGAGATCACGCACAAGCGTCGTATCTCCGCGCTCGGACCAGGTGGTCTGAGCCGTGAACGCGCGGGCTTTGAGGTGCGGGACGTACACTATTCCCACTATGGCCGTCTTTGTACGATCGAAACGCCGGAAGGACCAAACATTGGTCTTATCTCTACGCTTTGCGTACACGCGAAGATCAACGAGATGGGCTTCATCGAAACACCGTACCACAAAGTGGAAAACGGTAAAGTGGACATGAAGGCACTCACTTACCTGAGCGCTGAAGAAGAAGACATCGCTAAGATCGCCCAGGCGAATACACCGCTTGATCCCAGTGGAAATTTCGTGGAAGAAAGGATTGTTAGCCGTGAAACCGGTGACTTCCCTATCCTCGAAAAATCTGAAGTGGAATTCATGGACGTGGCTCCCAACCAGATTGTTGGTTTGAGCGCCTCCCTGATCCCCTTCCTGGAGCACGATGACGCCAACCGTGCCCTGATGGGATCGAACATGCAACGTCAGGCTGTGCCGCTGATCCGCCCGCAGGTGCCTATCGTAGGTACCGGTCTGGAAGGAAAAGCCGCCCGCGACGCGCGTATCCAGATCCACGCTGAAGGTGAAGGTGTGGTGGAATTCGTGGACGCCAACGAGATCCACGTTCGCTACGAAAGAAATGAATCACAAAAACTGGTGAGCTTTGAAGAAGACCTCAAAGTGTATAAACTCACCAAGTTCATAAAAACCAACCAGGCCACCTGTATCAACCTGCGTCCCGCCGTTAAGAAAGGACAGCGTGTGGTGGAAGGCGATTTCCTTACCGAAGGATACGCTGTACAGGGTGGTGAACTGGCCCTGGGCCGTAACCTGAAAGTGGCGTTCATGCCATGGAAAGGGTACAACTTCGAGGATGCCATCGTGATCTCTGATAAAGTGGTGACCGAAGACCTGTTCACTTCCGTTCACATCGAAGAGTTTGAACTGGAAGTGCGCGATACCAAACTGGGTGAAGAAGAGCTCACACCCGATATCCCCAACGTTTCCGAAGAGGCTACCAAAGACCTCGACGAAAACGGTATCATCCGTATCGGAGCACACGTGAAGGAAGGTGATATCATCATTGGTAAGATCACACCTAAAGGTGAATCTGATCCTACCCCTGAAGAAAAACTCCTCCGCGCCATCTTCGGTGACAAAGCCGGTGATGCGAAGGATGCATCTCTGAAAGCACCATCCGGAACGGAAGGTGTGGTGATCGACAAGAAGCTGTTCCAACGCGCCAAGAAAGATAAAAACACCAAAGTGCGTGAAAAAGCCCTGCTTGAAAAAGTAGAGAAAGTTCATGACAAGAACGAAGCCGATATCATGGAAGTATTGCTGAGCAAACTCCAGGTATTGCTGAAAGACAAAGCTTCTTCAGGTGTTTCCAACAACTTCGGTGAAGTCCTGATCGGTAAAGGGGCCAAATTCACAGTGAAGAACCTGACCGGTATCGACTACCTGAACGTAAATCCGCTGGGTTGGACAGGCGACGAGAAGATCGACCAACAGATCAACATTCTCCTGCACAACTACAACATCAAATACAACGAAGAACTCGGTCGCTACAAACGCGAGAAGTTCAACATCTCTATCGGAGACGAACTGCCTGCCGGTGTACTGAAACTGGCAAAAGTTTACCTCGCAGTGAAGCGTAAGCTGAAAGTGGGGGATAAAATGGCGGGACGCCACGGTAACAAAGGTATCGTTGCTAAGATCGTTCGTGCGGAAGACATGCCGTTCCTCGAAGACGGAACGCCGGTTGACATTGTTCTGAACCCGCTGGGTGTACCTTCCAGGATGAACCTCGGCCAGATTTATGAAACCGTTCTCGGATGGGCCGGTGAGAAACTGGGCATGCGCTTCGCCACCCCGATCTTCGATGGTGCCACTACCGAAGAAATCGCGGAACACATCACACAGGCAGGTCTGCCCAGCTTCGGACACACTTACCTCTACGATGGTGAAACAGGCGACCGCTTCGACCAGAAGGCTACAGTGGGAATCATCTACATGATCAAACTGCACCACATGGTGGATGACAAGATGCACGCCCGTTCTATCGGACCATACAGTCTCATTACCCAGCAACCGCTTGGTGGTAAGGCCCAGTTCGGTGGTCAGCGTTTCGGGGAAATGGAAGTGTGGGCCCTCGAAGCCTACGGTGCTTCCAACATCCTGCAGGAACTGCTCACCATTAAATCGGATGACATCATCGGCCGCGCGAAAACTTACGAGGCCATCGTTAAAGGTGATAACATTCCGAAGGCAGGTGTTCCGGAATCTTTCAACGTGTTGATCCACGAATTGAGAGGTCTGGGATTGGATCTGAAATTCGAATAAGAATTCTTTGCTTAGATAAAGATGAAGGCCGTTGCGAAGAGCAGCGGCCTTTTTTTATTTTGGATGTTTCACGCGATTGCTTTGTTTCTCGCAACGACGCAAGGGAGCAAGGACGCAAGGAACGGTTTAGGTGTTGCTGGTGGAAGAAATATTCTCTCGCGACGACGCCACGACGCAACGGGAGTTTTTTCTATTTGCTCGCAAAGGCGCAGAGACGCAAAGGGTGAAACTGATTTCAGGTATAATAAAGAGGAAAGATTGCCTGCTTATATTTTCTTCACCAATAAAATCACAACAGGCCCAACTCCGGGCCTGCGAGATACGAAGCAGCGTGCCTTTGCGAGAAATCCTCAAACCTTGATACCGCCGCGAGAAAACTTTCTACTGTTGTTGCTGTGCCTCCGCATCTTCCAGCGGCGGGGCATCTCTGAACCTCGTGGTAACATCGTTCATTTCTTCAAATACCTGGCCGCTTTCATAACCAACGGAAACATACACGGATAACCGCTGGTAAGCCCTTCCCCGGAACATACCCTTTGCAGGTGTACAATCCTTGAAATTACGCCCCGTAGCGAGTTTCACGTGGGTGTTGGTGGTCCATACATTGTTGGTGGGATCAATGCCGGCCCATCCCTGTCCCGGAATCCAGGCTTCCACCCAGGCGTGTGTGGCCCCTTCTCCGCGCATACCGTTCTTGTTCGGACAGATATAACCGCTTACATAGCGGGCGGGAATCTTCAGGGAACGTAATATCTGCAACATCAGGTGCGCGAAATCCTGGCATACGCCGGAGCGGTGCTCCAGGATATCATCCACAGTGGTTTCCACATCCGTAATGCCTTTGATGTAACTGAACTCCGAGAAGATATAGTTGCAGCAGTTCATAACGGTGGCGGCTACACTATCCTGCGGATTCAGTATTACACCCGCTATTGCCGTGATCTTTTTATCTTCTTTGATCTGTTCTTTCTGGCTGAGTTCCAGCAGGAGCAGGTTTCCAGCCTTATCGCTTTCCAATTGGTGGAAACCGCCCATGTAGCCGATAGCCGGATCGCTTGGACCAGTGGTGCGCACAATCATGCGGCTCTCAATGGTTAGTTCGCGGTGGGGCTGTAGGATGTTGAAGATACCGGTTCGGTTCCCGAAATAATCCACAAAACTGAACACATCTGGTGCATGTGTGATGTGCAGGTCGTGCTGGAGCGTTTCCTGTCCGGGCACGTTCAGCGGGTATTTTCGTATGGCGTTCATGCTTTCCGTTACGGGGCGGTCGTATTCGTAACGGGTGATATGGTGAATTTTGAAAACAGGCATAATGGAAGGGGCTGAGATTAAGTGTAAGAAAAGAACGTTTGACCCAGTTGCTGGTAAAAGTACAATAATGATGCCCTGATGTTGCACAGGAAATCCCGCACCTCGTGGTCTTTGATATCACTGGCATCAGCATAGAGTACAAGGCTGTTCATTTTGCCGAACTGGCGCAGGAGCCGGTCTTTTTGTTCAGGATTGTTCTTGGCAAGCACGTCAACCAGGTATTTCTCCATGCGGTCGAAGCAATAACGGATGGAACGGGGGAAATCAGTGTTGAAGACCAGCATCTGGAGGATATGGTTGTTCTGCTCCGAAAGCCGGTAGGTTTTCAGGTAAAGTTCATACCCTGAAAGGGAAAAGAGTAAGCTTCTCCAATAGAGAATATCTTTCCTCGAACTGAGGTTGAAATCGATGTTACCGAAATGGGACAACATGGTTTCGATGGTGAGCAAACACCTTTCAAGGAGTTTGCCCATATTCATGAAACTCCAGCTCATATCACGCGACATGGTGGTATCTACCACACCCACAAACTGAAGCGTTCCGTTCAGCAATTTATCGATCACCGGCATCGGGTCTTCCCCGGCGATGATCTTTTCCGTTTGTGGCTGGTTCATGAGGTGGTACAACTGGTTCACCTGTTCCCACACTTCTTTGGTGATGTTGTCCTGTATGCCACGGGCATTCTCCCGGGCTTTGGCGATGATTTGTTGCAGGGAATTGGGGTTCTGCTTTTCCATGCAGAGATAGTACACGCTTTTCGAAGTATTGTATTCTATGGCCTGGAGTTCCTCTTCGGAAAGTGCTGCGAATATTTTAAGTACGGGACGCCAGGAATGCACACCATAAGGACTTTTATCCAGCGACAGGATATAGTTGGTGCGTACGGTGCGCAGCAATCCTTCAGCGCGTTCCATATAGCGGTTCATCCAGAAAAGGGCATCGGCAATTCTACTGAGCATAGCTTCGTTTCAAAGTTTACAATTCAGGGTCCAATTCTTTACAGGTCAATGATCCAGGTATCTTTACTGCCACCGCCCTGCGAGGAGTTTACCACCAGCGATCCTTCGCGGAGCGCTACACGGGTGAGTCCGCCGGGAACAATATGGATACCGTCGGGACCACATAATGCGTACGGACGAAGGTCCACATGACGGGGCTGGAAGGTGCCGTTCAGGAAGCAGGGCACGGTTGATAAACGAATGATCGGCTGGGCGATGAATTCACGTGGTTGCTGGAGAATGTCCAGTTTCACTTTTTCCAGTTCCGCTTCGGTGGCGGTATTGCCCATCACCATGCCATAACCGCCCGACTGGTCGGTACGTTTGATCACCATTTTGTGGATGTTTTTAAAAACATGCTCCCGTTGTTCCGGATCACTTAATTGGTAAGTGGGCACATTGGGCAGAATGGGATCTTCATTCAGGTAATAACGGATCATCGCCGGTACATAGGAATACACGGCTTTGTCATCGGCCACCCCATTGCCTACGGCGTTGATGAGCGCCACATTCCCTTTGCGGTAAGCGCTGATGATACCGGGAACACCCAATAAACTATCGGGCCTGAATTCCAGGGGATCAATGAATTCATCGTCTATCCTTCTGTAAATCACATCCACTCTTTCCAGACCGTGCGTGGTTTTCATAAAAACGATATGGTTGTTCACCACAAGGTCCTTTCCTTCCACCAGTGGAATCCCCATCTGTCGGGCCAGGAAACTGTGTTCATAGTATGCTGAGTTGAAAACTCCCGGCGTAAGAATCACCACGGTTGGTTTGCTGATGGCACGGGGGGAATGCGCGTTCAGTATTTCGTGCAGCAGCAACGGGTAGTTGTTGATCATCCGAACATTGTTCGTGGCCAGCACATCGGGGAAAATGCGTTTGGTTACTTCACGGTTCTCGAGCATGTAGGAAACGCCGGAAGGTGTCCGGAGGTTGTCTTCCAGAATATAGAATGTACCGTCGTTGTCACGGATCAGGTCGATGCCCGCAATATGTACATGGATATCGTGCGGTACTTTGATTCCGAAAACCTCCCGGGTGAACTGGCTGCAGGAAGAGATGAGCGCGGCGGGCATAACGCCGTCTTTGATGATCTGCTGGTTGGAATAGATATCGTTCAGGAAATGGTTCAGTGCTGTAATACGTTGGCGGATGCCCGCTTCAATGTGTGTCCATTCGGAGGAGGTGATGATGCGGGGAATGATATCGAAAGGGAAAATGCGTTCGATCCCTGTGTTGTCGTTGTATACCGTAAAGGTGATACCCTGGTTCATAAAAAGCTCACCTGCCAGCGTGTCTTTGGTACGGAGCGTATCCAGTGTGGTACCGCGCAATTGCTGGAACAGGTTCTGGTAATGGGGGCGCACGTTGCCCTGGTCGTTCATTTCATCCCATATTTCCCTGAGCAGCGGGTATTCTTTGAAGAGCGCGTCTCCATTCATAAGCGGTCGGGTTTTGGTAAAACAAAAAGGTTGCCTGCCAGTAGATAAAGTACTGGCAAGCAACCTTTCTAAATATACGAATAAATTACATCGGCAATTAAAACAGGGATAGGTATTTTTGGGATGAAGCAAAAATTGGCTGCCGACCCAATGTGTTCGCGTATCCTAAATACCAGTTTATGTACCAACAGTTTGAAGCGCCGCCATCGTTAACGGATTTTATCTCCTTCCTCTACGTGATGGAAGTTTCCGCTGATACCGCCACACCACTTCCGGAATTGCTGATGCCCTCCGGGACCGGCGTTTTCGGTTGCCAGTATGCGGGTAGTTGGAATATTAAGAGTGCCGTGCTCAATGGAGCGCTGCCGCCTTTTTATGTGGTAGGACAACAAACCGTGAGTTATACGCTCACCGCTTCTCCGCCGTTGTGTGGTATTGTGGGGGCCGCGCTCAAACCTACGGCGATCTGGCATTTTTTGAAAAAGGATTGCGCCGGCTTCACCAACACCTTGCAGGATCCCACCGAAATATGGGGCGAAGCGTTCCTTGTTTTCAGGGAACATTATACACTACTTGATGAGCTTTCCGCAAGAAAAAATGCATTGATCTCCTTCCTTGAATCGGTTTCCGAAGGCATTAGTTTTGAGGAAGATATTGTGGAAATGGCCCTGGCGGAAATTTTCAGAACAAAAGGATGCCTTACTACCGCTGATATATGTGCGAAGTTGCCCATCAGCGAAAGGTACCTCCAGATCCAGTTCAAAAAGAAAGTTGGTCTTTCTCCCGGTGCCTACGCGCGGATCATACGTTTCAACAATATTTTCCTCGAATTTTCCAAACACAAGGGGCAGCATGATCTCGCATTTATTACTGCACTGTTCAATTATTACGATGCGGCGCATTTTAATAAAGACTTTAAAAAATTCTGCGGCGAAGCGCCTTCTTCCTTCCAACTGGAAAATTTTCATCTGCTGATGGACCTGATCCGGAACGGGCCCTATCTTACAAAAGTGTCCGAATAAGCTGCCTGTTATTTTAGTTCGGTTTTTTACAAACAGGTACTTACATACCTGCTTACATTCGTTTTCCATACTTCTCAATACGCAGTGTTCCGTTTGATGAAACACTGCACGGGCCTGTATTTGCCAGGATGGTTCTTTAGTAGCATGATATAAAACTGAAATCATGAAAAAGTTATTTGCTTTGGTTCTCCTGGTGGGAACAGTGCCATTTTTCGGGGAAGCGCAGGTGCTCAACAGAATGAAGAAAAACGTGGAAAGAACCGCGGAAAGGAAAGTGCAATCCAAAGTTTCTCAGAAAACGGGTGAAGCGGTAGATGAGGTGTTTGATAAGATGGAGAAAAAAGAAGAGGGTAAGAGCAAAAAGAAAAATGAATCAGCCTCAACTTCCAAAGAGACAACTCAAAAAAAGGAATCCGGAAATACAACAGGTACCTACAACCGAAAACAGGACCCTGAACTTTCTTTCGATGGTGAAATACTTTTCAGCGAAAATTTTACTGCTACCCGTTCGGGAGATCTTCCCGCTTCCATAATTAGCAGCTCGGGGGGAGAGGTGATTGCGGTAGAGGATGGGAAGGGCCTGCTGCTTTATCCCAACAGCAATTACCTGCTGAAAAAATCCTTACCAGAAAATTTCGCGCTCGAATTCGACCTTACATTGCACAACGTTCCTGCAAGTTTATACAATACCTATTTTAATGTGTATTTACAGGAAATGAATACGCTGAAACACAATGATTCGAAGAACAGATACGGCGCTTTCGGATTCAGTTTATGGGGAGATGCAAAAGAACATCAACTGGACGTATTCAATAAAAAAGCGCAGTACGAAATCAAAGAGAAAGTACCCTTCGACATAAAGAACAACATCGTGGAACAAACAGCCAGGTTCGTGGCGTTGGTGAATGGCAACCGGCTTCGTTTGTTCATCAACGGGGAAAAAGTGGTGGATAGTCCCGAATTGCTTTCCGGCTTCAAAGCGGGTTTCGTGAATTTCAGACTGAACGGAACTAAGAAAGAAGAGGGCCACCAGTTCATCCTTCAGCACATAAAGATCACCGCAATTGAAAAAGACCTCCGTGCACAGTTACTGGAAGATGGGCTTTTCAGCACGAGTAATATTCTTTTTGCATCCGGTTCCGCGGAGCTTTCTGCTGATTCTTATGAATTGCTCCGAAAAATAGGGACGGTACTGAAAGAAGGCAATGCTGCTTTTGAAGTAGTAGGCCATACCGATAGCGATGGTGATGCCGCAAAGAATAAACTACTTTCCGAACAAAGGGCTGGCAGTGTGAAAAAATTCCTCGTCCAGCAATGTGCCGTGCCTGAAAAGAACCTGTCTGTAAAAGGGAAAGGGGAAGAAATGCCATCAGCTCCTAACACCACCGAGGAAGGTAAAAGAAAGAACAGAAGGGTGGAGTTCAGAAAAATTCAGTAAACATCGTTTATGCGTTTATTGCTGTTATTCATTACCGTTATAATATGTGCTTCAGTGTCATTTGCCCAGGCTGATCCGGATTCTCTTTCGGATGCGGACCGGGAACGGCTTTTCGCCCTTGTGGATAAATGGGAAATGTACGGCGTGGATTCTGCTAAGAAGAATCCTTTTCAATTAAAGCAGACTTTCAACTTTAATAAGAAGATATACTTCACGGCAAAAACAAGCGAGGTAA
>CAMLRX010000081.1 GCA_946482545.1 uncultured Flavihumibacter sp.
CCGTAAATATGCGCCATGGGTTTTTCGGTCCAATACGATTGAAAGATAAAATAACTTTCCTTCTTCGACATATCCCTTCCCAATACGCCTTTCTGGTTCACGTATGGCACCGGGTTCTCGGGCCGGAGTGGCGTGGCGAAATCTTTGAACACCCACTGTGCGGTGCCGGTGAGCCACGGCATGGTTTCCTGTTCCTTCAGGTGCCAGTCGAACAGGTTGGCGATGTAACTTTCGCTCCAGTCGCCATCTTTTGAAACACGTGCGCCGCCGCCGTAGAGCGAAGCGTCACCCGTTCTTTCATCGTTGCCCTGTCCTGTTTTGATTTGTTGCAAAGCATTGTCGGGGTTTTCCGCATGTCGGCCCTGGTGACTGTCGCCGCCCCATTCCACATGCAAAAATCTATTCACGCGGTTGAACTCCTTTTCAGAAGCGGCTTTGTATTCAGTATAAATACCCCGGTACCATCCTGCCCATATTGAGGGAGAATATACATCCACGATGTCTTTGCAGAAATCGCACCTGCGGATGGCCGTTAGTCGTGAAGGATCCAGTTGGTGAGAAAGATCGTGCAGTTCCTTCATGAAAGCGCGAATTTTCGCTTCGTTGAATTCGGGGAAATCGCCGGGCCAGTCGTTCTCATTGCCCATGCCCCAGATGATGATGGAAGGATGGTTGAAATGTTGTTCCACCATATTGGTGAGCATACGTTTCGCCTGCGTTTGATACACTTCTCCACCCAAACCGCCGCGGCACCAGGGAATTTCTTCCCAGACCAATATGCCAAGGCTATCACAAAGGTCCAGTACGATCCGCGATTGCTGGTAGTGCCCCAGGCGGATGAAGTTCACGCCCATTTCTTTCATCAGCAACATTTCCTTTCGCATCATTTCTTCCGTGAGGGCCGCGCCAACACCAGCGCCATCTTCGTGCCGGTGTGTGCCACGCAGCAACAATCTTTTTTCATTCAGGAGGAAAGGCCCCTTCGGAACAATTTCCGGTTTCCGGAAACCGATCTTCTCTTTTAGCGTGTGCTTCGCTCCGTTATACATCACCGAAACTTCCACTTCATACAAAGCCGGAGCATCGGTGCTCCAGATTACAGGTTTAGTTACCGTGAAATTGACGAGTTCCAGCTTTCCGGCTTTTACGGGCATTTTTAGTGATTGTTGCTGAACGATCTTTCCTTCAGGAGAACGTAATTTAACTTCCGCATCAACATTTCCTGAAATGCCCGGTGCATACAATCGACCTTCAATCTGTAAAATCCCATTTTTCAATTTGGTATCTAAACCGGGTTTCGAGAAAATTTTTTCTATCGAAACTTCCGGTACATACACCAGGTTCAAATACCTGTAAATACCGCCGTACACCATAAAATCCGACATGGAGGAGGGAATCATTTCCAGGTCACGGGAATTGTCTGTGCGGATGCTCACCGGAATTTTTCCACCAAACTGCTTCCGACATATTTCGGTGGAAGAAAACGCTTTCACCGCATCTGTAATATCGACCGTGAACTCATCGTATCCGCCAACATGTACGCCCACTTTTGTGGTGTAAACATATACTTCGGTCTTTTGTCCAGCGCCTTCAAAATGCAGCAATGTTCTCCCCTTCGCATAGGGATTACTGATGGATATTTGTATTCTGTACCATGCCGGTCCCTGGTAATAATTGTTGTCCGGATCTACTTCATTTCCTTCGGAAGAACAATGCGGCAACTGAACGTTTTTCCACAACGGCACACTTTCGGGGTTGCCTTTAACAACGGGACGAACGGCTTCCCAGATACCGCCCAGGTCCTGCCGGAGGAATTCCCAGCCCGAATTCAATCGGGTGGAAACCTGCGCTTGCAGGAAAGCGCAACATGGCAATAACAACAACAGGCAAAGCAATCTCTTCATCAATATAATTTTGTGACCCGGAGGGCATTAAGCACAGGATCGCCTTTCAGCGCACGGAATACAATGTGTACACCTTCCGCTCCGCGCACCTCACAAATGGTCTTTTTAACAAGGGCCGCGCCAATCCCCGCTTCCGCCGCTATATCAAGGGCGTGGAGAAAGACCGCGTTATTAATCAATACATCAAATACACGGGGCATCCCAGGTTCCACTGCCGGTGATGCACCAAGGTTATAAACAAGAGCAGGTGCCTGAGCGCTTGCCAGTTCTGCAAAATGAAGTTCGAGTTCGTACCTGCCGGGGGGTACATCCAACCGGAACGAACGGATGCCCGTTAACTGGGTCTGGTAAATGGGATCATCTTCCGTACCCAATATATTTTTATCTGTTCCATAAGGCAGCCGGGTGTTCCCGGGCATCCTGTAAGGTGTTCCGCCAATGTAACCAAAGCTGCCTTCAGAATAAGGCTTCGCGGGAACCCAGTTGGTTTTATTGGTTGCATCGATATAGTATCGGTTACCGCCCAATAAAATGTTCACTTCACTAAAAAGCAGTGCTGTATTTTTTAAATGGAAGGGAACCGCGTTGAACACGAGGTTTTCCTGGTCGCTGAAGTATTTCCCGTTTGTTTCACCATAAACCATTACTTCGTTCGTACCATCATGGAAAGGCACATTCCAGGAGCAGGTGAAATCCGTCACTTTCTTTTTACCCATCTTTTTGCCGTTCCAAACCAATTCGAGGGAATCCAGGTTACTCGCCACTGCTATGGGCTGGGTGCAAACAGAAGATGCACTGTCGGTGACCCCTGTTCTGTATTGCCATGTTCCCGACATGATCTTTACATAAGGTTGTTTTTCCAGGGCCGCTTTGTAAAAGAGATAAGGATCTTTCGGCGTGCGGTCCAATTGCAACAAACCTTTGTTGTTGATGTGCGGCATGGTCTCTGCGCGTGTTTCAGAATTGAAATCGGCCAGGTTCCAGATCATGGCTGCGGCCACGAACGGACGTTTCCTCATTTCGCGCAGGTAATACTGGTGGAAGGCGGTGGTATATTCCACGCTTTTATCGAACCGAACGGGTTCCAGGCTCCGGATGCGCGGATCCGCATCGGCTCCATATTCGGTTACCAGTAAAGGTTTGTCGGGCAATTCTCTCCTATGCTTCTCCAGAAAGGCCGGGAAGGCGGTGAGATTACCACCATACCAGCCGGAATAAAGGTTCCAGCCCACCAGCATCGGAATTTCAGTGAGTCCGATTCTTTTGTATCCATCAAAATCGCCATGGTGGGCCAGCATGGTGTAGCGATAGGGATCATCCTTCCGGAGCGTGCTGTCCAGTTTTTTGGCGAGCTGTGTAATATGGGAGAAGTATATTTTTTTCCGGGTGGTATCGTTGCTGAACCTGGGCTTCAACAATACTTCATTCATATAAGTCCAGATAATCACGCTGGGGTGATTGGTGTTTTGCGCCATCATCTCCTTCAGCATGTGTAGCGAATTGTTGCTGAACGCTTCTGTTTCGCTGATTTCATTTACAATGGGAATTTCAACCGAAGCTAAAATACCCAGCCGGTCGCAGGTTTCCAGTATGGCTGAATGTTGCGGGTAATGTGCCACACGTAAAAAGTTGCCGCCCATTGCTTTGAGTAACTCCACATCTTTACGCGCGAGTGACGCCGGAACTGCGTTGCCCAATACCGCGTAATCCTGGTGTCTGCTGGTTCCTATTAACTTCAACGGCTTCCCGTTCAGGAAGAAACCTTGTGCCGCATCGAAACGGAACCACCGGAAACCAACAGGCGCAGAAAGCATATCAACGATTTCCCCCTGCTCGGTTTGTATAACAGATTCCAGCCTGTACAAATAAGGATCATCCGTACTCCAAAGGTGTGGCTGTTTTATGGCGGGAAGGTCGGTTACTGATACAATTTGCTTTCCGGGCGAAAGTTGCATGCGCTTCGAATAGGAGGAGACCTTTTTTCCCTGCGCATCAAAAAGCGTTGCTATTACAAGCAGCCGTTGCTCCTGCATTGTGGTATTGGAAACCGCTGAACGCAACCGCAAAGTCGCACGATTGCTGTCCACCTCCGGCGTTTCCACAAAAAACTTCCTGCTCCCCAACAAAGTATCCACGGTAAAATGAACCTTGTTGAGGGTGAGAATCCATACATCGCGGTAGAGTCCGCCGTAGAAGGTGAAGTCTGCCGATAAAGGCGGAATGCCTTCGTCGTGCGCATTGTTCACCTTCACGAGCAACTCCGTTTTTGCACCGTTCAAAAAACGCGATACGGGCGTGGAAAAACGGGTGTATCCGCCGGTGTGTTTTCCCGCATGTTGCCGGTTAATATACACGTCTGCTACCTGGTTGGCGCCCTCAAAAAAGAGAAATACTGCTTTGTTGCGCCAGGCGGTATCCGAATCAATGTATTTTTTATACCATCCGGTACCACGATGATAACCCGCCGCATCATCCAGAACATCTGCCTTGTTCCAGGTGTGCGGCAGGTTGATGGCGTCCCATTTCATCGTGGCATCGGATGGCATTGGTCCGGCAAGGGTATCTTTTGAGAACAGCCAGTTTTCATTCAATCCTTCTGTTGTAACAGGCTGCGCCTGTGTGGTTGAAATGAGCAACAGAAAGACGAGAGAAAGCCGGTATGTAAGGTTATCTTTCTTCATGAAAACTCAATAACCGGGGTTTTGTACAAGGTTCTTGTTCTTCCCCAGTTCAGTTTGCATAATCGGGAACAGGTAATTGGCGTCTTTGAAAATGTGTTGTGCGTTCACATTGATGGGCACCACTTCATAAGTGTATGTTGTAGCATTCACGCGGGTCACCTTCATGGCTTTCATGGTCACGTTCTGTGTTTCGTGGGCAATTTTCCAGCGGCGCACATCCCAATAACGGTGATCTTCATACGCCAGCTCCACCATGCGTTCGTTCTGAAGTACGGCACGCATTTCCGCTTTTGTCATGTTGGGTTTCAGGCCGTAAAGTCCATCGGTACCGGGAAGGATGCCTGCGCGTTTGCGGATCAGCTTCAGTTGTTCATACGCTTCAGCGGTATTGTCCATTTCATTGCTCGCTTCAGCGTAGTTGAGCAGTATTTCCGCAAAGCGGATCAGCGGCAAACACCTTTCTGTATTGGGTCCTGCATTGCCTGCGGTGTTGTCGTCCATCATTTTCCGCCACCAGTATCCGGTAGACCAGGCCACGGTTCTGTACCCATCATTGGGCGCACCATCATAAGTATAGAGCGGCGCTTTGTTGCCCGTTCCGGAAGAATACCAGAGTGTGCCGTTATAAATGAAGGTGTAATTGAAACGGGGATCACGGTCCTTAAAAGGATCGTTGGGATTGTACCCTGAAGTGGGGTCGGTAATGGGTTTTCCGTTTTTCATACCGAATGCTTCGGCCAGGTTTTGAGAAGGCGCGGTTTGCGTGGTGCCATTCGTTCTGGACCTGGGCAGCGCAAAGCCTTCCATGGTTTTATTGGGTGTTTGCATACCGGGAAGAATGTACTCGGTATTTTTCCGCATCAGGAAAACCCGTGAAAATCCGTACCCCGGGGCGGTGGTATTGTCCTCGTATAATGCGTAGTGGTTCAGGTCTATCACTGCTTTGGCAGCATCGGCGGCTTTTTTCCAGCGTTGCTGGTCGAAGTTGGGATAGGCCGTTATCTTTTTCAGGTTTTCGTTGTCGGCTATACTTCCGCCGTTAAAAAGCGGGCTTGCTGCGTAGAGCAATACCCTTGCCTTCAGGGCCAGACAGGCACCGCGGGTGATTCTCCCATAATTAAGCGCATCGTGTTCCAGCGGAAGATCGTTCGCGATGGCATCCATTTCTCCCGTGATATAATCCACACATTCTTCGTAGGTATTTCGTGGCATATCGATCTGGTCGGAAGCCTCAAATACCCTGTCGCCGATCAGGGGGATACCGGCGAAATTTTTAAGCAGGATGGAATAGTACCAGGCGCGGAGGAAACGGGCCTCAGCTTTAACCTGTGTTTTTAACCCCGGCGAAAGCGGGGAGTTTTCCACGTTGGCGAGGAATACATTCGCCCGGCGGATATTGGTCCAGGGCCTCCACCACATATATTCATAAGGTTGTGTTTGTGCGGCGTTCATGGTGCCGTTGAACAGGAATACGAAGGGCTGTGTGGCGCCGCTTAACCGGTGCACAGCTTCGTCACATCCTTCCGCAGTACCCGCGCTGATGTTGCTCGCATACGTATAGCGTCGGTAGCCGAAAGAAAAAGCGATATCGCTGTAGGTGCCGATCAGGAACTGGATGGTGCGCGCACTGTCGTTGAAGGTCGTGGCGGCATTCAGGTCGGTATTCGGCTTTACATCCAGCAGGTCCTTTTTCTCGCAGGCGCTCAATACCACGAGCGCCGTTATCATGGTGATGGAAAGTAGTTTTTTCATATCGAAATCATTTTGAAGTCTGGTGAATGAAGTGGTTTAGAACGTGATCTGCAATCCGAGGTTGATCACTTTCTGCACGGGGTAATCGCCTCCTTCGGTTCCAGAAGGTGTTTCGGGGTCCACTTCATAAATATTCTTTTCCTTCAGCATCCAGGTCAGCAGGTTGTAGCCGCTCACATAAATGCGCGTACCCTGCAACGTGAGTTTGTTCATGAGCTTTTTGGGAAGATCATAAGAAAGCTGCATGGTTTTCACGCGGAGGTAATCGGTTCTCCGGAACCAGTAATCGGAGGGATACGCGGTGGCGTTGCTGATGGTGCCAACAGTAGAGATGCGCGGGAACGCCGGGTTAGCGGAGTTCTCCGGTGTCCAGGCCTGGGCATGGATCTCACGCAGGTTGTTGGAGAACGGATTGATGGATTCTGCCACTTTCCGGTTCGCGAAGTTGAGCGCACTCTGCATGGTGAAAGAGAAGCTCAGACTTTTGTACGAAATATTTCCTGTGAACCCGAGGATGGTATTGGGAAGGTTGGGGTATTTCAGAATACGCTGGTCGTTCACATCAATGATATTGTCGCCGTTCAGGTCCGCGTATTTGAGGTCCCCCGGTTTTGCTACCGGGCCAGAGAACACGGGACTTTTCGCGATATCGTCCGCATCCTGGTAGAAGCCGATAAAGGTGTAGCCCGGGATAGTGCCCAGCGGGTTACCCGTTCTGTTCAGCCAGGGGAAAGCGGGTTGCGCCTCGTCCATGTACAACACTTTGTTCTTCGCGACTGAAATATTGGTGCGGATGGAATACTGAAGATCATTGCTGAGCTGGTCGGCATAAGACAATTCAATTTCGAACCCGCGGTTCTGTACTTCTCCCAGGTTCACGGGCGGCAGGTTCACCCCGAGCAACGTGGAAACACTGTTGCGCTGGATGAGGATATCGTAACGGTACTTATCGAAATAATCTGCGGTGATACCTAGTTTACCCTGGAACATTTTCAGGTCAACCCCAATGTTCCACTGCCTTTCTTTTTCCCAGGTCACATCGTTGCCGAGGATGTCTTCCACGATACCGCCGATGTTGTTACTGATTTCCCCGATAGAATAGGAGCCTGAATTAATGTAACGCGGCAGGTACACGGATTGCGCGCCTGAAATGGCCAGTTCATCCGTTCCGGTAACGCCAATGGATCCACGAATTTTGAAGAGGTCTACGAAGCTGATGTTGTTTTTAAAGAATCCTTCTTCAGCGACGTTCCAGCCCACGGATACAGCCGGGAACCACGAGTAACGCTTCTGTTCGGAGAAGCGGCTGCTGCCGTTGTAACCGGCATTCAGTTCCAGGAGGTATTTCTTTTCATAATCATATCCTGCGCGGAACGAATACCCGCGGAGGTAGTAAGGAAGCGCCGTTCCGGCGATCCTGGAGGTTTGGTTGAAGAGGGCCAGCGCGTATACTCTTTGTCCGCCGAAATTGCGGTCGTAGTTCAATGCGCCCTGCAGGTTAAGGATTTTAAGTGAGTTGGGGCCATCGGCGTAATAACCGAGGTTCAGCTTTTCCACCCGGTAAATATTGGGGTTCCAGGCGGCGTAGGTTTCCGTTGCCGGATCATACCCGAAAGATGGGAACTCGGTGCGTGTAAGACTGCGCCAGAAACGGAACTGAGCGTTGTAACCCGTTACAAAACGTGCCGAAAGGCCTTTTGTAACCATATCCAGTTTCTGGATGGCGCGTGCGTTCACCGTAATGTTGTTGTCGTAAGAACGGTTGTAACCTCCCAGCGCTATCCTTCCGATGACGTTGTTGGAATAGTTGCCCACCGCGGGATTGGAACCGTAAGAGCCATCGGGGTTGTACGGATTATAGGCGAAGGGCGGCAACTGGTTGTAATCGCTTATTTCAAAAAAGATGTTGTTCCGGTTGTTCCTTCCGCCGATATTGGGTTCATTCCTTTCAGAAAAGGTTCCGGAAAGGTCCATGTTCAGCGTTAAAGTTTTTGTGGCCGTAAAATCCAGGTTGGAGCGGAAGTTGTACCGTTTGTAATAGTAATTGCTGTTGAGGTCTTTATCCGTAGTGAAATCTTTGATCATCCCGTTCTGCCAGAGATAGCCTGCGGAAACGAAATACTTTGCTTTTTCAGTACCGCCGGAGATGTTCATGTTGTTGTAGGATTGAACAGAGAAGTCGCGCAGCAGCAGATCTGCCCAGTCGATATTCGGGTGGGTATAAGGTGCGGTACCGTTTTTAAAATGTTCGAGGTCCTGTTCGGTGTAGAACGGGGGCAGGCCATCGCTTTCCAGTGCTCTGTTCCTGATGAGCGCCACGTTATACGAGTCGAGGTATTTGGGCAGGTAAGTAGGTTGCTGGGCGGCGTTTTCGGAACGGAAGGTGACCCTTGCGCGACCTGTTTTTCCTCTTCTTGTAGTGATTACAATTACACCGTTGGCTCCTTTGATACCGAATACCGCGGTGGAAGCGGCATCTTTGAGGATGGTGAAATTTTCGATCTGGTCGGCATCAATATCGCTGAGGTTACCCTGGTATTCGAGGTCGTCCAGGATAATCAACGGTGCGCCGGCATTGTCGCCGGAGCCCATAGAGCTGAGTCCGCGGATCAGGATGCGGCTGCCGTCGCCACCCGGCCTTCCGGACCGCTGCTGGGAAACGATACCCGGTACACGACCTACGAGCGCGTTCTGGAAACTGGCCGTAGGCGTTTGCCTGATCTCGTCGCCGCTGATGGAGCTTACGGCCGCAGTGTTGGCTACTTTGGTGGTTTTTCCATAGCCAATCACCACTACATCTTCAAGGCCCTTCGCATCTATCTCCAGGGTGATCTGGACATTGTTCCTGCCCGAAACATTGATCTCTTTACTGAGGTAACCAATACTTTGCACCACGAGATTTCCTTTTCCCCGCAGGGTTAGGGAGAAATTCCCGGCCGCATCGGTTACCGTACCGTTGTTGGGTACATCTTTTTCAAAAACGGAGGCACCTTCCACGGGGCCCGCAGCATTCTTCACGGTACCTGAAACGGTTTGCTGCGCATAAGTGGCCAGCGCGCCCAGGCATATCGTCAATAATAAAAGTAGTTTTTTCATACAGCATTCATTTTGGTTTACCAGCCATGGTTCTGGATGAGCATTCTGTTGTTGGATATTTCACCGAAGGGGATCGCGTAGTAATACATCCGGGGAAGGAAGGTGATTCTACCGGCCACCACTCTTTCATACAGCGGATTGCCCGCATCATCCAGCGTGGTTTTCATTCCTTCCAGTGTTTTGTTGAGTTCCGTTTCAGCGGTCTTCCAGCGGCGGAGGTCCCAGTAGCGCTGTTCTTCGAAAGCCATTTCTATCCTGCGTTCGTTGCGGATGAAAGCGCGCATCTGTTCCTGGGTTAGTCCAGTGGGAACACCATATCTATTGTCGGATCCGGCGGCGATACCCGCTCTTTTCCGGATATTGATGAGTTGGGTGGAAACGGCAGCCGTTGAGGGACCGGAGAATTCGTTGAGGGCTTCGGCATAATTCAGCATCACTTCTGCGATACGGAACAATACGAAATTGTGGTTCTGCCCGGAATACTGCGCGGCAGTAGCGAAGTTGCCCATAAATTTTCGCATATAGTAACCCGTTTGTGTCTGCACACCACCCCGGTTGGGTTTATCCAGGCCACCTTCAAAAGTCTGCACACCACGGTTCAGCCACTGGCTTCCATTGCGGAGGACCGTATTCGCCAAACGCGGATCACGGCTGTTGTACGGATTGGCGGCATTGTAACCGGAAGTGGGGTCGGTAATGGCTTTTCCGTTCGCCATGGGAAACGCATCCACCAGTTGCTGGGTAGGACTTGTAGCACCGTTACTTACGCCATTCAGCGTATAGCCTACAGGTCCATTATTGGTTTCCACATCGGTGGTGGTACCGCGTAAGAAAGAAAGGATCACTTCATTGTTGCGCCTGTTCAGGAAAACGTTGTTGTAGGTGCCTTCCAGGGTATACACATTCAGCGTGAGCAGTTCATTCGCAGCTTTCGCGGCGAGGTCCCATCGGTTCAGGTCGTATTCAGGATAACCCATCACCGCTTTTTGTGCGGCGGAAGCCGCAGCGGGAACACCACCATTGTACAACGGACTGGCGGCATACAGCAGTACGCGGGCTTTCAAAGCGATGGCGGAACCTCTTGAAGCCTTCCCGAAATCGGGTGTGGGCACAGGTTCAAGGAACACCTGGGTTTTAACGGCATCACATTCGGAAACGATATAATCCACGCATTCCGCGAAGGTGTTGCGGGGCAACTGGATATCGTCTTCCGGAGAAAATACCCGGTCGCCTATCAAAGGCACGCCACCGTAACGTTTCAGCAGTTCAAAGTAGAAGAAGGCCCGCAGGAAACGCGCTTCTGCTTTCCAGCGCTTCACCTCATCCGGCTTCGGCACGATGTCTATTTTAGAAAGAAAAAGATTCACTTTCCGGATACCGCCATAGTATTTGCTCCACGCGCCATCGGGATGCGACGCGTTGGTAAGATTGCCTTGGATGATGGATTGAATAGCCGTTCCGAAACGGGAAGGCATGGCATCATCGGTAGCCGCATCCAGGACATCTCCGCCAATGCGGTTAAAACCCGTGGGCATCTCCGCGTAAATATTAGCAAGGAACTGCTGCGCATTCAGCCCATTCTGATCGAGTGGATCGAAGATGATCTCTTCCGTGAAATTCTCGAGGGGACCGTTCTCATATTTTTTGCACCCGGCCACCGACAATGCGGCCAGCAGCGCTATATAATAAAATTTGCTCATAATTAAAGTTTGATGGTAAGGCCCGCGTTAAACGTTTTCATAATAGGATATGCGCCCGCAAGCCCTTCGGGGTCTATATTCCATTTGTTTAGCGAAGAGAACGTAACGGGATTGGTGGCGTTTACGAATACGCGTACCAGTTGCAACCTGGCTTTTCCCGCCACGGCAGATGGTAGCGTGTAACCCAGTTCCACACTGCGTATCCGGGCATAATCCCCTTTGTGTATCCAATACGAAGACGTGAGCTGGTTGTTGGTATTGTTGCCCAGCCACAGACGCGGGTAAGCGGCATCCGTAGTATTTTGGGGTGTCCACCTGTTGGTCTGGTATTCATATACCTGGGCCCGTCCGTTGTTCTGGAACGCCATAAAACCGCCGAGTTGCTTATTGATATTGGCTGCGCCCTGGAAAAGCACATGCAGGTCGAAACCTTTTACTTCTACCCCGGTGTTCAGTCCGCAGTAAATTTGCGGCGCGGTATTGCCGATCACCTGCCGGTCGGCGGCATCTATCAAACCATCCTCATTCAGGTCACGATAGCGGATATCGCCGGGCACAATGCCCGCACCCTGGAAAGCATGCGCGTCAATTTCCGCCTGTGAAGCGAACAGTCCGTCCGCTACATAACCATACGCTGCACCAACTGGTTTGCCTGTTTGCAGCATGTAGGCGTACATGCGGTTCGGTTCAGCCAACTTCAGCACTTCCGTTTTCAGGATGGTAAGGTTGGGGGCGATAAAATAACTGAAAGCGCCTTTCTTTTCCTGCCAGCCCGCTGTTACTTCAAGTCCGGAATACCGGTTGGAACCGAAGTTCTCCCGTACATATTCAGTTCCCAGCATATCCGAACCATTCTGGCGCGATTGTACGAGGTCGAAGTATTTATCGCGGAAGTAATCAACGGTAATGTTCAACTTGTTTTTCAGCAATACCGCATCCACGCCCACATTCAGCTTATCCGCCTTTTCAAAACTGATAAAGGGGTTGGCGAGTGTGCCCTGTTGCAAGGTAGTGGTGGAGGAAGGAACCGTGTTGCCAAAGCCATATCCGGAACCCGTGGTGTAATACTGGTAATAATCATAGTAACCTACATTGGCGTTGCCGGTTCTGCCAAAAGATGCACGTAATTTCAGGTCGTTGAGCCAGCCAGCCTTGTTTTGAAGAAAATTTTCTTTGGTGAGGTTCCAGCCCAGACCGATGGCGGGAAAGAACCCGTACCTGTTTTCTTTGGGCAGCCGCTGCGTTCCGTTGTAGCTCATAGCCAGATCGATGAAGTATTTATCGTTCCTGTCGTAAGAGATTTTAGTGGCGGCGCCTGAATAGTTGAAAGGCAGTTCGGAGTTCACCATCCTGTTGTCGTTGTTGTACAGGGCGATGACGTCCAGGTTATCGTTGGAAGAAAGTTTTTTGGAATACCCGAGTGAGAGTTCGGTATAAAATAACCTGTTCTGACTGTTCACGGCAATCGAATTAGACTGATCCGTTGTAACACCGTACACATCGTAGGATTTTATCCCACCCGCGCTTGTATTTTCACGGAACACCGCGAAGTTTTTACTCCGGTTGATGGTTTCCCGCTGGTAGCCGTTGATGGCAGCGAGTCCTTTCACCCATAATCCTTTAGCGATCACGTCCAGTTTTCCTTTCAGGCTCACATCGGCTTTAAAGTCGCGCTCATAAACCGGTCGGTAGCCTGATAGTACTGTTTGGCCGTAGAGGTTCTGGCGGTAGTCGAGGTTGCCGCCCAGGGAGCTATCGGAGTTAAGAACCGGATACGCATTATTCGGGGTGTTGGCGATATTGTCGAAGATGGTACCTGTGGTAGCGCCCGGCTGGTTGGAATTCTGTATCCTGCCAATGAGGTTCACGGAAGTGGTCACCGACTTACTAAGATCAATCTCAATATTGGAGCGGATGATATACCTTTTGTAATCGGAGTTGGTATTGTAGGTATTGAAGTCTTCGGTTTTCAGGAGTCCTGCCTGGTGGAGGTAATCGAGGTTCACGAAATACCTTGTCGTTTTATTTCCACCTGAAACGGAGAGGTCGTATCGGCTGAGTGGCGCCTGATTTTCGAGAATCGCCCGTTGCCAATCCACGTTCGGGCGGGCGATAGGATTAGTTCCGTCTCTGTAAGCAGCGATATCAGCAGCCGAATACACGGGTGCATTCCCTTCATTTGCGAGCGCTTCGTTGTAAAGCGTTGCGTAAGTGGCGGCATCCACGAACTTCGGAAGTTGGGTGGGCCGTTGCACCCCATGCCTGGCGGTAAATTCAATATGCTGACCAGGAACCCTGGTGCCTTTTTTAGTAGTGATGAGGATTGCCCCGTTGGAACCCCTCAGTCCCAGCATGGCCGTGGCTACGGCATCTTTTAATAAAGTAATGGATTCGATCTGTTCCGGGTTCAGGGATGGAAAACTCTGTGGTGTCCCATCAATCAACACCAGTGGCTGCTGACCACGGAGGAAAACATTCACATCATCGAAACCGGGTTCTCCAATTGTTTGGGTGGTGAACAGGCCTGCCATTCTGCCCGTGAGCCATCCTCCGAAAGTGGTGGAAACGGTTTTCCTGAGTTCAGGGCTGTAAATTTCAGTAACAGCGGCGGTAGTCCTTTTTTTAGGGATAGACTGGTAGAGCAGTTGAACGCTTCCGGTGGCGTTTTCCAGGGTGGAGGTGTCCACCGGTGTTTGTGCCATGGAGAGACCGGATACCAACACGATGCCCAGGCAGCATTGCAATCGTTTTATCATTATAGCAGCAATTTGGTAATGGAACAAAGTTGGGGCACCAGGCCGCCAAAAACAAATATTCCACTACGTCAAAACCTCTACATGATTTATATTTAAAATTGAAAATCAATTACTTAAAAATACTTCAAAAGAAACAGCGGTACTCATGGGGGTACGACAATCTTTTTTTACCGGCAGCCTTCTTATTGATCCGGACTTTCGTTGGGCCGGGTAATATTGATGAGGAAGTCGAACAAACTGGTATCGTTGGTGGTGAGGTTAAGTTTTTTACGAAGACGGTAACGGCTGGTTTCCACGCCGCGGATGGAGATATTCATGAGTTGCGCAATCTCTTTGGTGGAGAGGTTCAGGCGCAAATAGGCGGCGAGTTTCAGTTCAGACGAGGTGAGGTCGGGGCAATACTCTTTTAATTTACCCAGATAATTGGTGTGTACGCTGTCGAAATGGCGGGCGAACTGCTCCCATTCCTGGTCGTGGTCCAGTTCGTTCTCGATCATTTTTACGATTTTCTGGAATTCCTTACCGGCTTTCTGGGGATCGGCATTGCTCCGGTAGTCGGAAAGATCGGTCCTTACTTTGGTAAGAAACTCCTTTTTGCGCACCAGGTTCATCGCGGAAGAGGCCAGTTCGGCGTTCTTGTGCTCCAGTTCTGCCTGCAGCTTTTCGTTCTTCAGTTCTATGATCTGCTTTTCGCTTTTGCCGATTTCCAGTTCGTGGAGTATACGTAATTGTTGTTGTTCTTCCGCGTAGCGCCGTTGTTGTTCCTCCAGTTTTTTTCTTTCCCGGCGCTTGTATTTTTCCTGCTGGCGCTTGTAGAAAATGTACAGGATTCCGAAGAAGGCCGCACTGTAAAGCAGCCATGCCCACCAGGTCTGGTACCAGGGCGGTAAAATCGTGAACCGGTAGGAAGCAATGGTAGATTCGTTGTCGAAATTGTTCCGGCTTTTTACTTTGAACGTGTAGGATCCGGCCGGAAGATTGGTGTATTCTTTTTCTGTTCTTTTGGTCCATTCCCCCCAGTTCCGGTCGAAACCCTCGAGGAAATAACTGTATTCCGTGTTGTGTTTCTGGCCATAGAGAATGGAGGTGCATTCAAAACGGATGGAATTGTTGTCATACCGTACAGCGGGCGTTTCCGTTCCATTTTCCGTGAGGTATCCCCCAAAAATCACTGTATCCGCATTTCCACCGGCGCTTACTTTCCGGATCAGTGTTTTCAACGGGTACTTGCTCTTTTTATACCGGGCATAGTTCAGGTGAAAAAACCCTTTTTCCGCCGCGATAAACACGTTGGTGCTGTCCACCACATTGATGTGCTCGAAGCCATTCGCCAGTATCTTATCATCGAGTTCCGGGATATACATGAGCGATGGCTTGCCAGAAGAGCGGTCCACCACTCCGAGTTTGCGGTTGGTACAAAACCAGATATTACCGTAACGGTCCTCTTTCATGTAATCGACCGCCGTATTGCCGAACAGGTTCTTAAACCTGGCCGACTCCACAAAGTCTTCCTGTTCTTCACTGTATTCAAAAATACCGTTGTCGCTGGTAAGGATCAGTTTGCCGGCGATACTGTATATATGGTTGTGATTTTCCGAGAGCAACTTTTTCCGGTCGGCGTAATCGGCTACGGAGGCAGTGCCATCTTTACCGATGGTGATCTTGTACAATCCTTTGTAGGGATGAATGGCCCATACATTGTTGTTGTGTTTTTCGATAAAGCGGGCGGATTCAAAATGAACGCTTTTCTCAGGATTGAAAAAGCGGTCGTTCCTGTAATTGTAAAAATTGATCCCATTGTACGATCCTGCCATGATGAGCGTGGAAGGAACGCTGTCGTAAACGGGTTTGAACAACCAGAAACCACTTTTGCTGTCGATCACTGAAGCGGCATTGTCAAGAATATGAAACGCCCCTTTGTTGTGTCCCATCAGGAGTTGACCGTTCACTTCCGACAGGTTCCACACCTGTCCTTTTGTTTTATCGACCAGTGAAAAAACGCCTTTGGTATAACTGAGGTCTTCGCCCTGGTTGGAGAGGGGAACGGAAAAAAGTCCTGATGCCAGCCCCAGGTACAGGTATCCGTTATGTATATACGAAGTGTAGCCTGAATTGCGATCGTCGGTTTCCGGGAAGATGTTCTTAATGGAATTGCTGTAGGTGAGCAGATCGATGCCGTTATCCAGTCCCAGCCAGAGGTTTTCGTCTTTATCGAGGAAAATGCTGAGCACATTGTTGTTCTGGATTCCTTCTTTTTTGGTGAATTTCTGGATGAAGTTCCCCGATTTAGTGATCACCACGCACCCCCCGAGGTTAGTGGGCAGGGCGAGTTTATCGGGAGAGAGCCATACGGCACCGAATATGTTCATGGCTGCGACTATTTTGATATCGGGCGTTTCGTAGCGGTACAGGGAATCGTTGTGCACGATGAAAAGTCCGTGCGAGATGGAAGTTACCAGGGTACTGTCCTTCCCGAAATCGATGGCGTTTTTGAATTGAATGCCTGCGGGAAGAGCGCCGGTCCTGATCTTTCTTATCCATTTATCCCCGATGTAAGAAAGGAGTCCCTCCACATTATCGTATGCGAGGAGGTGTTGGGAGCTGTTGCCCATGAAATTGAAATTCACGCCGTTCCAGGTAGTGAGTTTGTCCTTCGCGAAACGGATGATCTTCCTGTTGGCGCGAAAAAAGATTTCTTTGTTGAAAATGCTCACGTTCCAGACATCCGCGAAATCAAACTCCGCGGGCGGCAACATTTTTTTGAGAGAAGTATATTCGAGTTCCCCGTTTTTTCCTGGGAAGAAATAACCGAATTCCCCCTGGCCGCCCACATAAATCCTTTCATCCGCATCAATGGCTATTGAGCGTACAATGGTGGCGTTGGGCAGGGGATAAGTTCTCCAGAAAGCGCCGTCGAAAGAGAGCAGACCATTATTATTGCCGAAATACATAATACCGTGTTTGTCCTGGGCGATGGCCCAGTTCTGCCTGCCGGCATTGTAATCCTGTTTCAGGTAGTTGGTGATGTTGGGAATACCGATGGTATTCTGCGCACCGGCACGGAGTGTAAAGAAGAGGAGCGCCGTCAGCAAAAAAGCAGTAGTTCTCATGCGCAAGTGAATCGTTTGGAACAAAAATAGGCGATTCGCACATAGAAGGTAATCGGAGGAGGATTCTAACGATTGAAGAGAATGAGCGACTTCCCGAAAAGTGTATGGAATACTTCACGAAGGAGGAGGCTTTACGAAGGCATGGGTGACTTCCCGAAAAGGTTAGGGTGAAAAAAAACGGAGAGGAGCGTTTTTAAACGGGGTGTGCCGGTTTTTGTTAGAAGTTCGCGTTCGGTGAAAATACGGGTTACCCGGTGCCACCGACGTTGTTTTCTACCGATGCACCTGTTGAAATGGACGTGGCCGCATCGGTGTTTTACACCAAGGCGGCCACGTGTTAAAACTTTAGCGGTTTTACTTAGGAAAATCCGTTATGGGTTTCACGCGCTGCGGCGTGGTGGTAATGGAATGCAGGAACGCGATCAGGGCATCAATCTCCCGGTCGTTTAACGAAAGTTTCTTCAGGATGGGTGAAGTTTTGGGGAGCAGGGAATCGCGGTCGCCTTTGTACACACGCTGGATCGGAGATGGGTTGCCCAGGTTGTAAAAGAAAATGACATCCTTTAATGTAGGGAAGTTTCCGTGGTGGAACCAGGGTCCGGTATTCGCGGTTTCACGTAAAGATGGCGTCCTGAATTTGCCCACATCACTCCTGTTTTTGGTAACGTTATAAAGTCCCAGGTCTTCGCTGGCGCTGGCGAAAAGCGTTTGTCCGTCGTTGTGAAACTGATCGTCGCTGAAGACGCCGCTGTTGTGGCAGTTCACGCAACCGGCTTTGGTACGGAAGAGGTGCAACCCCAGTACTTCCTCATCTTTCAGCGCCTGGCTGCGTCCTTTGATGAAAAGATCGAACCGGCTCTCGGGACTTACGATGGTTCTTTCAAAACAGGCGATCGCTTTGAAGATTTTGTCCATACTGATGCTATCGCTGCCGAATGCCGCTTTGAACATGGGTTTGTAGCTGCTGAAAGTTTTTACTTTCTTTTCCATATCGTTCACGTTCATGTTCATTTCCACATGATCGGCGATGGGGAATCGGGCCTGATCTTCCAAACTGTTCGCCCGGCCGTCCCAGAAAAGTTTTTCGAAGTAGGCGGTATTGAACAAAGACATGGCATTTCGTTTCCCGAGTTGCCTGTCGTGCCCGAAGGATACTCTTTTTCCATCGCCCCAACCCAGTTGGGGATCGTGACAGGAGGCGCAGGCAATCTGTCCCGAAACAGAAAGCCGGGGATCAAAGAAAAGTGTTTTGCCCAATTCTTTTTTAGCGGCATTAAACGGGTTGTCCTTCGGGTGCACTACTTCGGGCAAGGCGCCGATGTCTTTAAAGTTTTTGACATTGGGGTCCACGATGGCCTTCGGCCACTGCGAAGGATCGCCGCTGCTGTACAGTTTCCGGAGCAGGGCGATATCGGGATCTTCCTGCACACCTTTAAAAGAAAGACAAACCGCGGCCCCGGACGTAACCGCCAATATCAAAGCTAGATGTATCTTTTTCATGGAATTTAGTTTGCGTTGAACCGGTATCTTCTTTTTATTTCGGAAGGACCGCCAATTTCGGTGTCGTCGAATTTCACTTCAATTTCAAATATGCCGGAGCGGGTATCGTAAGTGCCGGGCTGATCAGAAGGACCAACGCCGATATGCAGTTTTTCTTTTGCCTTCGTATAAATGGTAATCTTCTGCGGCAGCACAATCACGGTGCCTGTTTCTATGGAATCGGAACTTTTTGGGATGAACTGGAACAATTTAATGGCGGTAAAATTGTAGTAGCCTGAATCATTAGTGTAACCAGGATTTGTTCCATAAAGGTTATTCATGTACAAAAGATTCGTACCTCTTCCCGGCACATAAGGATTGGTAAACCCGAGCTTATCCGGCTCGCCTTCCGTTGTTACGGAAAAGCTGGAAAAATTCCGCCATGTACCGGTCGCTTCCTGGTATATCTGGGGGCCAGGAGAATAGTACTGTTCCGGCTTTGCCCAGGTGGCGGCCAGTGCGGGTTTCGCGTAAGTGGGTTGCGCGTCGTATTCTCTTTTACAGCCTGCGGCCAGGAGAACAATCAGTGCTGCGGTTAATATCTGAAGTTTCATTGTTTGAAGTTTTATTGTGAAATAGGAATGGGGCAGGCGAATTTGTCGTCGGGGTAGTTGATGTTCGCGTTGGCGCTCACACAATCGATGCGAACGAGGTTTTTCCGTTTCCTGCTTACGTCAAAAAACGTGTGTCCTTCAAAGCAAAGTTCCCTTCTCCGCTCCGTTAAAATCTCGTTGATAACCTCTTGCTGATCAGTGGAAGAAAAGTTGGTAGCTGAAGTATTGGCGCGTTTGCGGATGGTGTTCAGGTCGGCCAGCGCTTCGGTCAGCATATTGCTTTCGGCATAAGCTTCGGCCCGGTTGAGGATAAGTTCCGATGCACGGATCAGTTTAATGTTGTTGGCGCTGTCTGATGTGCCCTGGTATTTTCTGGGGAAGTAATATTCTGTTCCGGAAATGGTCGCTTTCACGAACATGGTGGCCGAAGAACGGATATCCGCAGGCACATAGAGGTTCAGCACATCATTGGTGGCGGCCCATTGTACCTGGCTCGTTAAAAGCGGGTTGTAGTTTTCACCCAGGTTTCCCCCGGTTCTTGTACCATAGGCCAGTTCAAAAATGCTTTCATTGGAAATGGTTTTCCTGCTCCAGGAGTTTACGTATTGCGCTCTCGTAAGCAGGCGGTAATTGTTTGGCGTGATGATGTCCGTTGCCAGCGCAATCACTTCTTCCCAGTTGCCCCGGTACAAATGCACCCTGCTCAACAATGCTTTCGCGGCATCCCCCGAGAGCCAGGTTTTTTCATTGCCCCCTGCGTAAATAGCGGTGCTGTTTGCATACAAAGCGATGGCCGAATCCAGGTCCTTCACAACCTGGTCGTACACTTCTTTTACGGAAGCACGGTTGCCCGCTGGTTCAATTACAGCACCATTCACCGTTTTCAGGATGATGCCCGGGTGAGAAGCATCAGGCGTGTAGGCATACGACTGTGCAAATACCCGCACGAGGTCAAAATGCACCAGTGCGCGGATGGTGTAAGCATCAGCCAGCATCCGGTTCTTCTGAATCTCGCTCGCGTCCGTTACATTTTCAATGTAAGCGAGAATATTGTTGGCATTGTAAATGATGCGGTAAGCGGTATTGTAAAAACCGCGCATATCGTTATCAATATTGTTGTTCGCGAAGTTGAAACTCAGTCCCAGCGACTGGTTCGCTGCACGTGTATATTTAATGTTGCCACCCGTAACTTCCGGGAAAGCATAAAAGAATTTCAGGTAATAATCATTCGCTTTCAGGTTTTCGTAACAGCCCACCAATGTGGTGCGGGCACCTTCAAAATTGGTGAAGATTTCTGAAACGGGCACGTTGTTCGGCGATTCCTGCTCGAGGAACTTTTTACAGGAAGTAGCGGTGAAAAGCGTTGTAAACGCCAGTAATATGATGATGCTATTTTTACGCATTGCAATTGAATTTTGGAACGTTTATAAACCGAGGCGAACACCCCAGGTGAAGCTCTGCGCCTCCGGGAAACTGTATTTGTATTCACGAACGCCGTTGCGTCCTCTTGGAGAATCCTGTTTGTACCAGTACAGCAGGTTGGTCCCATTTCCATAAACCGTTACGGAAACACCTTTCAGTTTCTCGGTCACCTTTTTGGGCAGTTGGTAAGAGATGCCCACATTGCTCAGTTTGATAAACGTATCGTCGTAAACATATTTTGAAGAATTACTTACGATGGGGTTGCCCTGTCCGCTCACGCCTGTAGACAGTTTCGGGATATTCGTGATATCACCCGGCTTTTGCCAGCGGTCGAGCAGGTTCACGCTCATGTTGCGTTCCGGCAGGTTACGCCCGTTGTTTTCGTTGATGTAATCGATCAGTGTTTTCGCCCCGAAGGAGTACAGTATATTCACGGTAAGCGAGATGCCTTTGTAACCGAACGCGTTGATGAAACCACCCTGTGCCTTCGGCAAACGATCACCGAGGTAATAGGCGTTCTGTAGGTTTCTGTCAAGATCGGCAGCGTTAACGATCTTACCCGTATTGTCGTAATACAGTTCTCTTCCGGTTGCCGGGTCCACACCCGCGAATTCAAAACCCCATATCGCGGTGGTACTTACGGATGATTTCAGCAGTGCGGCGAGGTAATTCTCTGAAGCATAACGGGTGTAATCGTTCTTCACTTCCAGCACTTTGTTTTCGTTGTAACCCACATTCAGGGTAGAACTCCACCTGAAATCTCCGGTGAAAATCTGGGCGGTAATGCCAGCGTCAAAACCCCGGTTGCGCATTTTTGCAACGTTGGCCAATACAGAACTGAATCCGTTTTCGATGGGCGTGGTAATGGTAGAAATAGCATCATCGGTAATGTTGTTGTACACATCGGCGGTGATGTTGAAACGTTTCAGGAAACTGAAATCGAGACCGATATTCGTTTTGTACCCTTTCTCCCAGCCCAGACCGGGATTGGGTGCAGTGGAGATGTAGGAGGAAGTCTGATCGTTGTACCCAGTGCTGCTGAAAGTATAGATACCGCGGGCCTGGTAGCTGCCGATGCGCGAGTTGCCGGTAGTACCGTAGCTCACCCTTAACCGGAGCATGTCTATCCAGTTTTGCTCCCGCAGGAAGTTTTCCCTGTTGATGAGCCAGCCCAGACCGGCAGCGGAGTTTACGGTGGCGTTCACGTCGGTTCCAAAAATGGAAGAGGCATCGTAACGACCGCTAAGGGAAAGAAAATATTTCTCGGAGAAATTATAGATCGCCTGCCCATAACCTGATACCGTGGATGCTGTTTGCCTTGATGAAGCCGACTGACGATTCTGCGCCACACTCAATTCCGTAATACCGGAATAAGTGAAGCC
>CAMLRX010000082.1 GCA_946482545.1 uncultured Flavihumibacter sp.
ATGCCCTTGCGAAAGGTGCGCCGGGGTTCTTCACAAACTGAGTGGTGAGGTCGATCCATGCTGCGCCGGAAACGGGTTGGTAGGTCGCGAATGGTGTATAGAACGTATCGATGGCGTTTTTCGCGGGCAGGAAGAATGTTCTGAAAATCACTTCTGAACCGTACTTATGGTTTGCCAGTACTGTATCCGATTCTGTGTTGGGCAACAGCAGCGGCACACGGATGGAGGCGCTGTCGCCATTGGTGGTAAGGTAACGGATTTCTGTAAGGATGGCTTTGGTAGCGGTATCCATACCTCCGAGGTTTACGACCGTTTCAAGGTCGGCATTCAGCCAACTGTCTTTGATGCCCCTGTTGTTGAGGGATTCCTGGAACCGGGTTCCGAAGGAGGCCACGTTTCCATAGAATGAAACGGATTTGTTACCGGCATCATCAAAAGTCACGAATTCAAAAGATTGTTCACCCTCCGGCACATTGGGGATGACCCTGTACACAGCGGTTCCCAGTTCTGACGCCTTCAATGGGAAGGTGGCTGAGTCGGCCCTGGCGCCCCAGTAAACGCGGAACATAGAAACGCGTGGGTCGTTTGTGAGAAATGCGGTGAAGCCCACCCTGTTTTTCCCGGGAAACATGTGCACACTGTCTATTTTACCGGTGTACACGATTTCTCCGTTGGGAACATATTTTTCTTTGTACTCATCCATTTTGGAACAGGATACTGTTGCGGCGATCAGTGCGCCGGCGAACAGTGCTTTCCGGAGTAGTTTTGATATACCTGGTTTCATCTGTTGTTTTTTGTGTGATTACCAAATTAGCGGGGGTCGCCGTACACCTGTACTTCACCCAGCGCCATGAAATAGGACCCGGCCCAGTTTTGCAGACACCTGATGCGGATGTACCGCATTTTAGGCACATCGGAACGAAGGTCCCAGTTGAGTCCTGCGAAGCCGATGGTTCTGTCTTCGTTGGTGGATTGGCCGTAAGGAAGTCCGGAAGGTTTGATCTGCTCGCATTCCGCCAGCAGGGTCCAGTTGTTGAAACTGCCGTCCAGCGGAGGGTTGGCGCTACCCCATATCTCGAACCTTCTTGGGTTGCCGCCGTAGAAGAAGGCGCGTCCTGAGTTCAGGTATTCGGGATAATCCCAGATCATGATGCGGCTGAGTTGTGCGGGACGCCCGATATCGAAAGTGATCACGGATGGTTTTCCCTGGTCGGTGGTGATGTTCACGCCGGGCCATACTTCTGTGTTTCCATCCCAGAGATTGGCCACCCTGTTGGAAGCCCAGGCGGAAGGGGAGTCGCCCGGGAGCGCGTATTCACGGTATCCGCTTTTTGCTATTGGTGTTTCATAGAATGGGGTGAGCGTGGTAAACAACGTGTCGGTTATATTCATAAACCTGTCTCTCACGTAAACCGCGAGTTTTTTGGGAATGGTGTCCATTCCCCTGATGGCGGCGTTGATGCTGTCGAGGGAAGTGTATACACCGGAGAAGGGGAACCATTGGCCAACGGAATCCACCATCACTTCAATGGCCAGGTTGTATTTGGAAGGGTTCTTCGATTTGATCCTGATTCCTGCGAAATCGGGCAGTACTTCCATATTGCGGAACACGCCCCAGATTGGGTTTTCGAGTGGTTTCACTTTAACTGTAACGGGTTCTGAAGCTACTTCCGCCTTGTTTACGACATACAGTTTAATATCGTGTTCAAGGGTGTCTCCAAATCCATCGGCCACCAGTGATTTTTCGTAGATACTTGCTTTCACTTCGCGCATTCTTCCGCCACCAATGTCATATACAGCTTTTACATAAGCGATATCCGGTATGTTTGGGACTGTATAACTGATCACGGCTTTTGCGCTGTCGTTGGTAACAGCCACACTGGTTACAATGCCGGGCGTGCCGCTACTGGGCGTGAGCGGGTCGTTGAAGGCGTCTTTTTTCGCACATGCTGCCAGGATGCTGAGCGAGCAAACGGCGAAGGCGGGAAATATTGTTCGTAAGTTCATGTTTCGGTTATTTACTGTTGAAGGAGATTACCATCCGGGATTCTGTACCAGGTTGGGGTTCACGGAAAGGTTGTAAAGTTTGATGGGCCACAGGTAATCGCGCGGGGATACGAAACGCTGTTGGTAGATGGTTCTTACCTGGTAGTAAGTATCATCCGTTGTGCCGGTAACGGTCCATCCTTTTACGGGTTGGTTCATTTCAAAAGCGGCATCTTTCCAGCGGCGCAGGTCCCAGAAACGGCTTCCTTCAAAGGCCATTTCAATCGCTCTTTCACGTTTGATGATTTCTCTTCTTCCGGTTTTGTTCGTGTATTTATTCGGGTTAGTGGAATATTGGCTCCAGGCTTCCTGTACGGAAGGGATACCCGCTCTTTCCCTTACTTTATTCAGGAGTGCACAAACTTCTTCCTGTGCGCCATCTGCTTCATTCAGTGCTTCTGCGTAAAGGAGGTAGAGGTCGGCAAGTCTTACTTCGGGCCATTCGTAAGAGCGGATGGTTATACCATTGTCGCTGAAGCTGAAGTTCCAGTCTACCAGTTTCTTAATGAAGTAACCTGTTTGGTTGATACCGCCGCCAATATCGCTTCCGCCATACTGATTGGCTTTTCCACGCATTACATACGTGCCGGAGTCAGAGTTGGTGGGGCTGCTGTACAGGTACCAGGTGCCGCCATCGAAACCTAGGTCTGCATAGAAGCGCGGTTCACGGTCGAAGTTGAGCCTGGCAGTTTTGTAAGCCGGTTCGATAAGGTATCTTTCACTGTCTACTGCTGTTCTGAGTTGGTACCTGTCTTCATAATCAAGGGTTTTGTCTTCGCTGATGGGTACACCATTTTTTGTGTAGAACATTTCAGCCATTTTCATGGTGGCGCTGAACATGGCCCTCATGCTGGTATTGGACGCTGCATTGGAAGCGATTCTTCCCATACAGGTCTGTTGCAGCCTGCTGGCGAGCCTGCTTGAATTGCCCCATACTTTTTCGGTGTTCCACCTGTCGCAGATGGCCTGGCGTATACTAAGCTGGGTTATGGTTTGCTGTGATAATTTGAATGATGTGGGCGGGAATTTATACAATGCGAATCCCTGAAGTTCGGCTTCCTGCACCGCATCTTTACAGGCTTCAGCGGCTTTCACCCATTTTTGCTGGTCGTATTCGTTGTTGTACAGTGCCGTTCCATCGTGGTTCTTTGAAGCAGCGAGGTCGGGGTTGCCATTGAACAACGGGCTGGCTGCCAGAACAAGTACACGGGCTTTGATGGCTTTCGCGATGGGAAGGGTGATTCGACCCAATTCCGTGTTGCGATCAGCGATGAATGCAGGAAGAGACGGCATAGATTCGTCCATCAACCGTACTATATAGTTAACGCAACTGTCGAATGGTACCCGGCTCACTTTTACGTCCTCCGGCTCGGCGAATACGGGGATGTTCTCATCCATCAGCGGAAACGCGCCGTACATGCGCAGCAGGAGGTAATGGTAGTAGGCTTTCAGGAATTTTACTTCCGCCAGCCATCTTTCTCTTTCGGTTTGTGTAAGGTCCACCACTTTAGCGGGGTCAGACACATTTTCCGTGAAGATATTACACTGCCGGATGGCCTGGAAAGTGTTCACGCCATAACGGGAACCATCCCAGTAATTCACGTGCGGTTCGGTCACGTTCTGAAATCCTCTTCCAATGCTCCAGCTCCATATTTCCGTATCAAATTCGCGGTACTCGGAGGGGAACCATATTTCGTCACCCCCAAGGAAGCCTACGTTGCCCTGTGGATCAGCATTGTTGGGAAGGTAGGAATAGCAGGTGGTCAGGTATTTGAGCGCCTGCGTGCGAAGCGAGAATGCGTGGTCTATCGTAGGGACGTTGTCCGGAACGATATCCATGTATTTCTTGCACGAGGTGAACGCGAGGATCGTGCAGATGGATGCGATTAATATATTTTTTCCTTTGAACATTACAGTTGATTTAGAGATTGAAGTTGATACCGGCGTTGAATACACGCTGAACAGGGTAACCTAAGCCGTTGCCGCCCATTTCAGGATCCCACATATCGAAAGCGCTCCATACATGAAGGTTACTTCCATTGATGTAAATTCTGGTGGTTTTGAATTTGATCTTATTCAACAGGCGCGTGGGGATGGAATAACCGAATTCCATATTTTTCAACCGGAGGAAAGAGCCATCTCTCATCCACCAGGTGGAGGTAAGGTTGTTGTTGTCGATGAACTGGTTGCTGAGTCTTGGCCAGAAAGCATAACTGTTCCTGTTGTCTTCACTCCAGTGGTTTTCAGCAATTGCCGTGAGCAGCCCGTTCTGCGAACCTCCGTTCCTTACGAAGGGAGAGATGTTCTGCGGGTTGATGAAGAAAGAAGATCTTGCAGAACCCTGGAACATAATGCTGAAATCGAAGTTGCCGTAACCTGCTGAGCCACCGAAGCCGTAGATGACCTCCGGGGTAGTGGGCAAGCCGATCGGAACCACGTCGTTACTGGTAATTCTGCCGTCGCCATCCACATCATGGTATTTGATGTCGCCACCCATTACATTCTCATAAGGTGTTCTTGGCGTATTCAGCACTTCCTTTTCATCGTAAAAAAGGCGCTCGGCGATATAGCCATATACCTGTCCGATCCTGGAACCCTGCCTGTATAGGTTAGACAATGCGTCACCGTAATCTGGTTCATCATACATCGTAATTTTTCCCGTGGCGTAAGTAAGGTTAGCCCTGCCTTCCACCCATACTTTCTTGTTGATGGTTTTGTTGTAGTTCAGCAAAAGGTCAACACCTTTCACTTCTGTTTTACCTACGTTAGCTGAAACGCCGGCCTGGAGACCCATGGTGGACGGAATATAAGAGCGGGGCATCAGGATTTGTGAACGTTTGTTTTTGTAAGCATCCACTGTGAAGGTGAGCGCGTTCATGATGGTGAGGTCCATGCCCACGTTCAGTTGTTTTGTTTTTTCCCAGGTAATTTCAGGGTTCGCATAGCGTTGTACTGCAATGCCGCCGGGGTTAAAGTTGTAATCCAGCCCGAATGTGTACCCGCCTGCATTCATGTTCACCATCGACATATAGAAAAACCTGTCGTTCGCATTACCAATCTGGTCGTTACCCACCAGGCCATAAGTTCCTCTCAGTTTGAGGTTGGTAACTTTGTCGGCGAACCTGTCGAAGAATTTTTCGTTGGATACGTTCCATGCCAGGCCTATGGAGGGGAAGAAACCAAACCTGCTGGACGCTTTATCGAATTTTTCAGAACCGTTGTAGCCGAAATCAAATTCAGCGAGGTAGCGCCTGTCGTAACCATAAGTAAACCGTCCGGATACGCCGAGGTTCCTGGCGGGCAGACTGGCTTCCAGTGTGGAAGCATTGCCTGTAAGGTAATTCCGCATCGTACCGATTACCATACCCGAAAGTTCATGAACATCGTTCAGCGTTCTGTTGTAGTTTAGTGCCGCTTCCGTATAGAATATGCTGTTCACCATTTTGTACCCTTCGGAGTAACCCAGAAATTCTGTACCCACGGGGTTAATTGTATTCTGTCCACCGCCATTCAGTACATTCAATGCGTCAATGTTCCGGTCGTCGTAGGAAACTGCTTTGTAATAGAATGGGGTGTAGCTGCGTTGCATATCAAAATAGCCATATCTCCTGGTGTACGTCATCACCCGTCCTGAAAGTCCTGGCGTAATGGCGCCCATATCCTGTTTCAGTTCTACCTGTACCTGTAACGTGGAAGCATTGCTTTGTGCGAAGCCCGACATCATATTGGCGTAAGGGTTACTGTACATGGTAGGCGTGGAAAGCCCCGGGATGGTGCTGTTACCAAAAAGCGGGTGTTTGATGTGCGGCAGGTATGCCTGCGGATAGATGGCAGGGAACATTACGGGGTTTGACCAGATCGCCTGGTTGAATACACGCTGCCCGCCACTGCCCATAGTACCATCGCTTCTGCGGTCGCCAATCGGTCCGTTGTAGTCATCGAACTGTCCGTACATCCTGAGTGCGGCGGATGTGGTATTCGTGACTTTAAGGTCAATATTTGAACGGACGGAATAATTCTTTAACTGGATGTTATTGCTGAAGCCATTCAGTTTATTTTCTTTCAGCAATCCATTGTCCACATTATATGTTCCTGCGATGTAATAACGTGCTTTTTCTGAGCCGCCGGAAACACCGAAGTTGAAACGCTGGTTGATGGTGTAATCATCGATCAGCATGTCGATCCAGTTGTTGTTGGGATACAGCAAAGGATTGTCGCCAGCAGTGGTACGGTTGATCTTGGTTTGTGAATAGGGTGCTCCGCCAGGTGAGTTCCTGGTGAGCGCGGCCTGATTGGCCATATTCATATAGGTAATATTGTCCGTAAGCTGGAAATTCCTTGTATTGGTGGAAAGAGAATTTTCAAACCTTCCGGTGAAGGAGGTAGCACCTGCTTTACCTGTTTTGGTCGTAATAATCAACACGCCGTTTGCCCCTCTTGCTCCGTATACTGCTGCCGCAGTGGCATCTTTCAGTACGGAGAACGAAGCAATATCATCTGGCTGCAAGCGGGCCAGGTCGTTATTGGTGGATTCAATACCATCAATCAGGATCAGCGGGTCTACTTTTCCCGCACCGAAAGAACCCAGTCCACGGATGAAGAAAGACGCATTGTCCGATCCCGGTTCTCCGCTCCGCTGATAAGCGATAACACCGGAAACCCTTCCCGCCAGCATATTGGTCAGGTTACTGGTTGGGCCTTTCAATTCTTTGGGGTCAACGGAAGTAATGGAGCTTACAAGGCTGGTTTTTTTCTGTGTACCGAAACCCACACTTACCACCACATTGTCCATCGCCTGGAAATCGGTGGTCATTTTTACATCAATCTTGTCGTTACCTTCAATGGGTTGCTCTAAAGTCTGGTAGCCCACGCTGGTAAAAACAAGGATGCCGTTAGCAGGGGCTTTGATGGAGTAAACTCCTCCGGGGCCTGAAACAGCTACCCTTCCTGGATTCGCTTTAACGGTAATGGTAACGCCTTCCAGTGCGGAAGAATCACTCCGCACCTTACCCGTTACCGTAATTTCGGTTTGTGCCGAAGTGGTAAGGTTTGCCAGAAACAGGAATAGGAGGAAGAAGAAACCTTGCTTCCCCAACTTTCCCGGTTGTCGTTTTTGGGTCATAAACAGTTTGTTTTGAAATGAAGTTTTTGTTTGTGTTGCAGTCGAAAAACAGTCAATGAAGGCAAAATGCGTTATATACTACAGGGGCCATAGGGGGTAAATCGCCAAAAAGCGGGGGCAGATTGGTAATTCAACCTTAACATGGTCATTTCTCAATAGCTGCTGGGTAATCCGTCTTTTTTCATCCCCTGCATGATGAGTACATTGGTGATGTAGAGTATTTCCTGGCCGTTATCTTCGTTGGCGCCGTTGATGCCATAGGGCCAGAAATGGAGTCCATCGCCCTTGATGGCTTCGCTGGGATTGCGGGTCATGAAACGCAGCATCCTGTTCGCGTGCACCCCCTGGTAGGTACCACCCTGGATCAGTTGGTTCCAGATGTAGTGCTGTCCCACACCCACAGCGTGGGCAATTTCATGAAGTGCTGTACCGGTGCGCTGGTAACCGGCATTGGAGCCCACCCGGATATTTCCTGCAATGGTAGCATCTGCGGTGGGGACACCGGGATTGTAGTTTACCGTAAGGTGTTTGGTGATGGAAGTATAGTTGTTGTAATAAACCATTGCATCGTCGAACGCCGATTTTATCCTGGCGTAAGCTGCTTTTTCTTCATCAGTGGGGTAGGCGTTCTGGTTCAGGGTATAGGTCACATTTCCACGGGCAATGGTGGACACTGTAACGTCCGCGCCGTAAACAGTGGAGCCGTAGGTATTGGTGGCGTAGGTTCTGATGTGATAGGTAGTGGAAGGTTCCAGGTTATTGAAACGGAAGAAAAGATTTTGTTCGTTGCTGCTGGCAGCGGCTATTTTGGTGTCGGCAACGGTGGGATTGGTGTTTTTACTCAGGCAGATGCCTACTTCCCGCATGGGGATGCTTTTGGTGTCGACAATTTTACCGGCAGCGAACAGGGTGCTGGCGCCGCTGGCGAAAATCGTGTCGGTAAACACTTCTGCCTGTGGCACATTAGTGGTGGTGAATTGAATGTCCTTGGAGTAGGAGGTGCCTTTGCTGTTGGTGGCATAACCGCGGATGAAGTAGGTTGTATTGGGCGTAAGTTGTTTCAGTTCCACGGTAAAACGGCCGTTGGTCTGGTAACTGGTGGCCGCTGTTTTGTTTTCCGTGGGTGTGGCGGTGGCACCAATAAAAATGCCGCGGTCGGAAAGTGCAGCGCCGCCATTTGAAGGTATGTTGCCATAAAATGTTGCGCTCGCAGTGGTAATGTTGCGCACACTGTCAGCACTAACGGCAGGGACGGTGAGTTCAGGCGTTACAACGGGAGGCTGTTCTTCCGGCCCCGATTTTTTGCTGCAGGCAAATACGCATGCAGCAGCAAGGGCCGCGAAGAGCGGCAGGAAAAGAAGTTTTTTCATAACTGTATGTTTTGGTCAATGGATGAATCAGCCAATGCAAAATGCACAGTTATGGAGCGGAACCATAGGGGGTGAATGTTCAAAAAAGGGGGGCGGAATAGTAAAAAGCGCCTGGAAATAAGCAGGTAAGGCCTTTAAAGCCGGTTCACGGCTTTCTCGTTCACCTGGTAATTTTTACTGAAAGTGTGGTGGTAACGTTTCCGGTATTCAGAAGGGTTCATTCCGAAAAGTTTGGCGAACTGGGTCCGGAAATATTTACTATCGCCGATGCCTACCTGGAAAGCGGCCTCGTTCACATTGCAATCTGTGGTAATCAGCAATTCAGCCGCTTTGCGCAGTCGCAGAAAACGGAGGAACCCGTTAATGGATTGCCCGGAAACATGTTTTACCTTTTTGTACAGGTTGGAATGGCTCATGCCCATTTCCCTGGCGAACTGTTTAATGGAAAAGTCATCTTTATCGAAGTTCGCTTCCACAATTTCGATGCACTTCTCCAAGAAGATTTTGTATTCTTCTGAAATGGAGAGGTTATTCCTTTGAAGGGTCACTTCGTTGTAGAAATATTTCTGAATATTGTTCCTGCTTTTCAATAAACTCGCCACCCGGGCCAGCAGCAATTCTTTTTCAAAGGGCTTGGTAATGTAGTCGTCGGCCCCGCATTCCACCCCTTTCAGTTTTATTTCAGCGGAAGAACTTCCGGTAAGCAGGATGAGTTGAATATGGTTGAGGGCGGGATCTTCCTTGATGGCGGCGCAAAACTCAATGCCGCTCATTTCATCCATCACAATATCGCTGATGATGATATCGGGCTGGTATTGTTTGGCCAGGGCAAGTCCATCTTTTCCGTTGGTGGCCTCCAGTATCCTGAAGTTTTCCTGGAAAACCTGTTTCAGGTAGGTGCGGATGCCTTCGTTGTCGTCTACCACCAGTATACTGTGCCCTGAACTGATCAGTGTGCCGGTGCCTGCTTCCGGTGGCGGCAGTTCTTTTTCAGCAGAAAGTACAATCGGTTCTTCAGGTACAGCAAGTTCCTGTAAAAGTTCAGATTGTTGCACAGCCGAACTGGTGATTTGTGCCGGGTTGAAATGGGCGCGGCCCTTCGGAAGGATAAGGGTGAAACTTGTTCCTTTTTCGGGGACAGAAGTAAAGCTGAGGCTTCCTTTGTGCGCTTCCGCAAAACTTTTTGCGAGGAAGAGGCCGATGCCAAAACCTGCTTTGGTGGTGGAACCTGTTTGTTTCGACTGATAAAATCTCTCAAAAAGGCGTGCACTTTCTTCCGGCGGAATGCCGCAGCCCGTATCCGCTACAATAAGTTCGGCTTCATTTGCTCCTTCCGATAAAATGATTTGTATGCGCCCACCAGGCGGCGTAAATTTCATGGCGTTGGAGATCAGGTTGAAGACGGCAATCTCAATTTTTTCGCGGTCGCCATATATTTCCAGTTCCTGGATGGCGCTCTCGAAACTGTACTGCAGTTCCTGTGTTTTGGCCTGTTGCGAAAAACAGAGGAAAACTTCTCTGCAAACATGCACCAGGTTGAGTTTCGCTACGCGAAGGTCGTCGGCCCCACTGTCCGCTTTTTTGAAAAGCAACAGTTGGTCTACCAGACTGAGTAATCTTTTGCTGTTTCTGAAGGCCATTTTCATGCCCGCACTTTCTAAACTGTTGCCTTGTTTATGGAGCAAATCTTTGATCGGATTAATGATCAGCGTGAGTGGCGTCCTGAATTCGTGTGCGATATTGGTGAAGAAATCCAGTTTTCGCCTGTTGATTTCCTGTTCGCGTTCCGCGTTAATATGCGCCAGTTTTACTTCAAAAGCCAGTTTTGTTTGCTGGCTGCTGAAGCGGAGGTACATTCCGAGAATGCTTACGGCAATCGAAATGTACAGTGTCCAGGCCCACCAGCTCCGGTACCATGGTGGCAATACTTTGATGGAAATTACTTTTTCGTTGCGTGTCCACGTACCACCCGGATCAGTTGACCTGATGCGAAGGGTGTAAGTTCCTTCCTCCAGGCGGCTGTAATGCGCTGTTCTTACTTTGCCGGAATGGTTCCAATGCTTGTCCCATCCTTCCAGGTAATAGGCGTAAGCAATCTGGTCCGGGTTATTGAATTCCGGTGATGCGAAATCGATGGATACGATGGCCTGGTCGTAAGGTAATTCAAGTTCGCTCAGCGTGTACATCACCTGGTTCTCCGTGAAAGCGCTGTTTTGTGCTACCGTTTGGTTGTTGATCCGCAGGTCTGTGATCACAATAGGCGCGGGGGTATAACTGAGCGCAATGCTGTCCGGGTTGAAATAATTCATCCCTTTCAGTGTTCCGAAAAAAAGTTGTCCGGATGGCGCGGCGAAGGCGGCATTGTAGATGAACTGGTTCGATTGAAGGCCATCAGTCTGAAAATAATTCGTGAATTTTTTTGTATCAATGTTTAACCTTGATAATCCGTTGAAAGTAGTCAGCCAAAGATCCCCGTTTTTATCTTCTACAATGTTTAATACCGAATTATTTGCCAGGCCGTTTTCTTCTGTAAATGCTTCAAAATGCCCGCTGTTTCTGTCAAAAAGCAGTAACCCGTTTCCTTCGGTAGCAATCCAGAACCTTCCTTTTTTGTCTTCGCGGATGGCCCGCACAGGTGCTTCTGTAGGGTAGAATTTGTGCTGACCGCTTTTTTTATCGATCCTGATCAGTGCTTCAAAATTGCCCGCCCAAAGTTCACCTTTCTTATCTTCCGTAATACATAGAATATCGCGTAGCGTATGATCATACACATCAAACGTATTGGCGCTTTTATTGAAGGTGAACAGGCATCCGGTTACCGTTCCTGCCCACAATGTTCCGCCCTTGTCTTCAAAGAGTGTCCATACGTTTCCTTCGTAAGTGTTTGCTTTTTTATTGATGAAGGTGTAGTTGGTAAAACGTCCGCTCTTCGCATCAAATTTGTCAACACCTTTTCCGTAGGTGCCCACCCATACGTTTCCATCAGCAGTTTTACGGATGGTGGTGATTACATGACTTGAAAGGCCGTTCTTTCCGTTAAAAGTCTTGAATTTGTTCACTGCAGGTTCCCAGAGGCATACCCCGGCACCTTCAATGCCGATCCAGTATTTTCCGTTGCCGTCGTACTCAAAGCAGGATACAAAATTCCCGGGTAAACTGTTTGGGTTACCAGGCGCATGCTCAAGTGACCCGAATACTTTTTCACCTTTCTGCCGGCAGAATAGTCCCTGCTGTAAAGTGCCTACCCATTTGTTTCCTTTCTTATCTTCAAAAAGAGCGGAGACAAAATCACTGTTGATGGCTTGCAGATCAGCGGGAACATGAATGCCTTTCTCTTCATTAAAAGCAAAGATGCCGCCACCGTCTGTGCCCATCAGCAGTCGTTGTGAAGTTTGATAGAAACAAAGAATTCTTTCCGCCTTCGGAGAAGGGTAGCCCAGCGACTGAATTTTATTTGAACGGATATTGTAGCAGTAGAACCTGTTTACCAAAGCGATGAGCACATTGCCCTTCCCATCAGTTTCCATCAGCGAACAGGTGGTGAGTTCTGTATTGAGGATGGTAATTTCTTTGGTAGATGGATGGTATTGCCCTATTCCCATCTGGTACACCATCACCCAGATCGTTCCGTTTCTATCTTCTTTCAGTGCCGTTATATGAAAATCGTGAACAATGGCACCGTTGCCCGATTTTACCGGTATCTGCTCCAGCAGGCCTGATGTATTGTTGTGCCGCATCAAACCCAAAGATTGCGGGGCTACGAGTATTTCACCTGCTTTTGTGACGAGCACTTCGTTTACCGGGATGCCTTTCAGGACTTTCGCCTGAGCGTTTCCGGAACCGGTGGTATAATATACGGGTGAAAAACGTTGTGTGGTATTTGAAAAAGTACACAACCCCTTTTTAGTGCCAATCCACAGCCGGTCTGATTTGTCTTCGGTGATGCACGTGATCTTATTGTTCACAAGGGAAGTGGTGTCGTTCAGCCGGTGTCTGAAAATTTTGCACCCATAACCGTCATACCGGTTGATGCCATCGTAGGTGCCGATCCACAAAAAGCCAAACCTGTCCTGATAAATGCTGGTAATGGTATTGTTCGATAGGCCGTTTTCAATACTTAAATTCCTTACTGAAGTTGGAGGGGTGCTTTGGGCATAGTAAGCGCAAAGAAGCAGGGACAGCAACAACAAAAATGTTATTTTGCCAGGTTGTAAGCAGGTTTTGGTGTAAGAAATATGCATCATGTTCCTCCATTTGCAAGAAAGGGTTTAATTGCTGCATCGGGTTTGCGGATTTTAAGGTTTAGTTACCATTTAATAACCTTTTTTAGCATGGGGTAAATTTTAGGTATCTGCTAATTCTTTCCGGAATAATCATAATTGACCATCCACTGAACGCCGAATTGGTCGTAGAAAAGGCCGAATAGCGCACCCCAGAAGGTTTTTTCCAACGGAATAACAATAACACCATCCAGAGAAAGCGCTTTATAAATACGCCTTACCTCTGTTTCGCTTGCCGTGCTCACTGAAACGACCATATTTTGCCCGATCACCAGTTCACCGAAGGTAGAAGGTGCATCACTTCCCATCAGAATAGTGCCATTTCCAATCGGAAGTGATACATGCATGATTTTATTCCCTTCTATACTGTCGTTTTCAACCGCGCTGAACCTGATAAAATGGATAAAAGCTCCTCCGAAAACTTCCTTATAAAAAAGAAACGCGCTGGCGCAGTTGCCGTTGAATGTGAGATAGGGATTTACCGCTGCCATGGAAGTTGCAGTTTTTGTGATCGGTAAATTTATTGTAGCTGTAGGTTTCAATGCGGTGCGAAACTGACAAAAATGAGGTGAAATGCGACGAGAGGGGTAGAAGTGTAACCTCTGTTCAGAAGGCTGTTAAAGGCAATTGCCCCTTAAATTTCATCAACCGTTTGCGTGAAAATCGCAATCCTGTTCTGCATATCTTGCCAGTAAGAAGTTATTTGTAAAACAGAAAACCTACTGCAACTGATGAAAAGAACCTGCATTTTTTTACTGCTGCTGCTTGCGCAACAATTTGTCTTTTCCCAACAAAAGATGAAGGTACTGATTGATGAACAGATGAAATTTGCGGTGGAACAATATAAAGTATTGGCTGCAAAAACACCTGAAAACAAGATGCCGCGAACCTTTCAGCAGCAGGCAAACAAACTTGTGCTGAGTGATGTGGAATGGTGGACCTCCGGTTTTTATCCCGGAACACTTTGGTACATTTATGAGTATTCCAAAGATGCAACGATCCGGAAAGAAGCCGAAGCCCGGCTTCGCTTACAGAAAAAGGTGCAGCATTTTACCGGTAACCATGATGTTGGTTTCATGATATTCTGCAGTTTCGGCAACGCCTACCGCATAACCGGCGATACGGCCTACAGAACCCCGATTCACAATGCGGCTGAAGCGCTTTCCACCCGGTACAAACCGGCTATGAAAGCCATTCAATCCTGGAATACAAGCAAGCGGTTCAATGCCCCGGTCATCATCGACAATATGATGAACCTGGAACTGCTTTCCTGGGTAACACGCGACGGCGGCGACAAAAAATATTGGGACATCGCGGTGAATCATGCCAACACCACCCTGGCAAATCATTTCCGTCCAGACAACAGTTGTTACCATGTGGTGGATTATGACCTCAACTCCGGTATGCCGGCGCAAAAGAAAACCTGGCAGGGAATGAACGATCAGTCTGCATGGAGCCGCGGACAGGGATGGGCGCTCTACGGCTACACCATGATGTACCGCTTTACACGGGATAAAAAATACCTGGAGCAGGCTAAAAAAGTAGCGGGTTTTATCCTCAACCATCCCAATCTTCCTGCCGATAAAATACCTTACTGGGATTTTGACGCGCCCACTTCAGACACTACTTTGCGCGATGCTTCCGCTGGCGCTCTGATGGCTTCCGCTTTACTGGAGTTAGGGCAGTTCACCAAAGGAAAGGAACGGGAAAAAATTGTTGCCGCCGCCGAAACCATGATCCGATCTCTGGCCGATACGAATGTGTACCGCGCAGCATTGGGAACCAATGGTGGATTCCTGCTGAAACACAGCGTAGGCGCCCTTCCCTTCAAAGAAGAAGTGGACGTGCCACTTACTTATGCCGACTATTATTTTGTAGAAGCCTTGCTCCGCTACAAAAAATGGTACCTGTAAAACCACTAAGGCCCTCTTAAATTTATTGCCATGAAAGAACGGAGATCGTTTCTGAAAAATATATCCCTTGCCGGGATCATGTCTGCAGTGGGCGGGAAATTGTTCGCTGCCCCCAATACTGCAACATCGATTGATACGCACTTATTTTCCGGTTCCGATGACCGCGCATATTGGTCGGAGTTACTTTATAAAATGAGTGCCCCGGTGGTCATGAGCCTGGCGAACGGTACGTTAAAAAAGAATATGCCTGTTGAAAAAGCGCCGGGCTTCGCACTCAACCCCTCGGTAACTTACCTGGAAGCGGTGGGCAGAACCACAGCGGGAATAGCGCCCTGGCTCGCGCTCCCGGATGATGCCACCATAGAAGGTGAAAAACGGAAAATATTAAAAACCGCGTTGTTAAAGGGACTTGCAAATGCCGTGGACCCAGCGTCGCCAGACTATCTTCATTTCCGTAAAGACGCACAGCCCATTGTGGATGCAGCTTATATTTCCCACGCTTTTTTACGCGCACCCGCCGCTTTGTGGGAGCCACTGGATGAAACCACCAAACAGCGGTGGATAACCGAATTTAAGTCGTTACGCGACCGGAAAGGAGCTTACAACAACTGGTTGCTCTTCGCCGGTATAACGGAGGGTTTCCTCTTGAAAATAGGTGCCGGACATGATCCTTTCCGGATCGATCTCGCCATCCGCAAAATGGAAGAATGGTACACCGGCGATAGCTGGTATAAGGATGGTGAACATTTCAGCATGGATTATTACAATTCTTACGTGATACATCCAATGCTGGTGGACCTGCTCGCGGTTACCACGGAGAAAAAGATGACCAGGCCAGCACAATATGAGCAGGCTTTGAAAAGAATGGTGCGTCACGCAGAATTCCTGGAAAGAATGATTACACCGGAAGGGTATTATCCTCCATTCGGACGTTCTATCACCTATCGAACTGGTGCATTCCAGGCTCTGGCGCAGGTGGCGCTTATGGAAAAATTACCGCAATATATCAGTCCTGCCCAGGTACGAAGCGGGCTGTCGGCTGTGATGCGCAATATGTATGGCAATGGCAACAACTTCAACAAAGAAGGCTGGCTGATGCTTGGCTTCTGCGGTTCCCAGCCCATGATTGCCGATTATTATACTTCCACCGGAAGTTTGTATATGGCCACATTGGGCTTTCTTCCGCTCGGGCTTCCCGCTGAACATCCCTTCTGGACAGATGCGCCGGAGGCGTGGACGGCACGGAAAGCATGGAGCGGTGCAGCATTCAGAAAAGATTATAAGGTAGAATACTAATATTGTTTCTAAATTAATTATTATTGTTTATCAATAAATAATTATTACTTTGCATCCATAAAACCATCTTATGCGATCAAAGTATTTTTTAAAACATTGGGATATCTTCCTGATGGTCTTCACAGGGATAATGATCATAATCGGCATTCTTCCCAGGCGAACACGCTACTTTGTTCCGGAGGAAGAAGCTACAGCCATACTTGGATTAAATTCCGAAGAAGAAAAATGGCGGGTGTCCGATTCTTTACTCACCTATAATGGTTTTAAACTTATCCAGCTAGACATCAGGGGCCGGGAACAGGTAAAAAAACGACAGGATGAGGGGAATATCGTGCGCGGCAAGTATTTAGGTGTATGGGGCGTGGCCATGGGTTCCGCTTCTTCAGATATGTTTACACAAAATGAGCAGGAAAAAAGATATTATTTAACGCTGAACGATTTTGCGCTAAAGCATGATATCAGTCGTTTCGCAGTAGTAAATGGCGTACGTCAGCTTCGGTATGTCAATGAAATTCCGCGTGAGGATCATGTGGTGGAATATGGGAAACCCGTTGTGGTAAATGTGCCTTATATTTTTTCAACTGAAACAAATAGGGGCGGTTCTTTTGCAGAGAAGAAGAACGGCCGTGTTCTGATTGAAATCAGCAAGAGATCGCACGAGGTGCTTGGTGTAGTGATGTGGGGAGGCTTTCTGCTGCTCATTATTTATAGCTATTTGATTTTTGCTCTTCCTTTAAAAATAATCATCCGTATCTCTCAGGGAAAAGCGTTTTCAGAAAAGAATGTGCGGGCGCTTCATATCATTGCCGTAGCCTTACTTGCGATGTCCTGGGTTGGTATTGTGTTGCGTTTTATCCTGCAATTCATTTTTCGGAATACGTTAACCGATGAGGTTTTCGTGCCTGTTCGCGCCTTGTTGCAGGAGTCTCTTGCTTCAATGGTGGTTGCGATAGCCGTATTGGCTACAGCGAAAGCTTTCAGAAAAGGGCTTTCTTTGCAGAAAGAACAGGAGTTCACCATTTGAAGCCGATAATATGCCGATAGTAGTAAACCTGGATGTGATGCTGGCCAAAAGAAAGATGTCCCTCACTGAACTCAGTGAGCGGGTGGGGATTACTTTGGCTAACCTGAGCATCTTAAAAAGTGGCAAGGCGAAGGCGATCCGTTTCTCAACCCTGGAAGAGGTATGCAAGGTGTTGGAATGCCAGCCCGGTGATATCCTGGAATATATGGATGAAGCGGCTTACAGGAAGTTGATGCGCTAGCCGGTTCCTTTTTCCGTAAGGTATCTCCAATACCGTTTGGGCATGTGGCGGATATGCAATTGCATATTTTTCCGCGATGGAATGTTCACGCTGGTGAAATAACGTTTCCACAATTGCTGAAAAGCGGCTTCCGTTTCATGAATGATATGTGAGATATCTTTTCCGTTCGCGGTTTCCTCGTTGAAATCAAGGGTTACATTGGTGGTGTGTTGCAGGTCGTAATAAATGCCGTATTTTCTTTTTTCATCGTAAATCAGCCAGCGCTGATCGGCATACCTGTTGCTGAAATGCGGTGCGATTAATGGCAGTACGTTGAAGTCTGGCGCTATGATGGCGTAATACAGTTCATCACTGGTGAGCTGGAACCGCACAAATGCTTCCAAACGGTGCTTCTCGCGCTCCACTTTTTTAACGGTCTGCGTTACTTTTAATACGTGCGGGTTGCCAATATTTCTTTCGGCGCCCTTCCTGCCGGAAAGTACATACCGGATAAACGAAAGCACAAGGTTTTCCATATAAGGTATTTCAGCCAGATAAGTGAGGTGTACCGATCGTGCCGTTTGTGGGGAGATGGCCTCCAGTTTTTTCCAGACCCGCTTTGCTTTTTCCCGGTCGGAAACGGCGTTGTGCCGCTGCCCGAAAATGGCGGCGTTGAAGGTGGGGGCGGGGTGAATACTTGCTTCAGTAAACTTGTATTCATAGATTTCGAAGACGGCGGTGAGCAGTCCTTCAAAGCTGCCGTCGTACACCACCTGCGTCATATCAGAATAGTTTTAACTGCGGTGAAAAATTCGGAGCATATTTCGATTGTTGCAGGGAGATGATCTGTTGCCGGATTTGGAGGTCGGAAAGGTCTTTCCGGAAGGATGGATCTTCGGCAATGAAATAGCGCGCTCTTTCCACGGCTACGCCTATTTTCCGGAGCAGGTCCAGACTTATTTTCCCGAAGCGCCTTGCTGCCACGATTTTATGGGCGCTTTGGATCCCGATGCCCGGGACGCGGATGATCTGCTCAAGGTCGGCAGTTTGAAGGTGCACCGGAAACAGGTGCATATTCCGGAGCGCCCAACTTAGTTTGGGGTCTATCTCCATATCCAGCAGCGGGTGTTCCGGTGGTACAAGTTCCTGCGCGTTGAAACCGTAGAACCGCAGCAGCCAGTCGGCCTGGTACAGCCTGTTCTCACGCAGCATGGGTACCGGGGTGCCGGGGGCGGGGAGTCTGTTGTCGGTACTCACGGGTACATAGCCGGAATAATACACCCTTTTTAAGGAGTAGGAGCGGTAGAAATGCGCCGCGATGTGCAGGATTTGCCGGTCGGTCTCCGGACTGGCACCTATTACCATCTGTGTACTTTGTCCGGCTGGTGCGAAAGCCGGAGTATGCCTGAACCTTTGTTTTTCCTCCTTCTGGCGTACAATCTCCTTACTGAGGTATTGCATCGGCGTAAGCACATCTTCCTGGTTTTTATCGGGTGCCAGCAACTTAAGACTTTCCTTCGTAGGCATTTCCACGTTCACACTTAGCCTGTCGGCGTACAGTCCGGCTGCTTTCATCAGTTCTTCACTTGCACCAGGTATGGCTTTCAGGTGGATGTACCCGTTGAAACGGTGCTCCGTCCTTAGTTTGCGGGCGATCAGTACCAGCCGTTCCATGGTGTAATCTGCGTTCTTAAAAATCCCTGAACTCAGGAACAGGCCTTCAATATAATTCCGGCGGTAAAATCCGATGGTGAGCTCTACCACCTCGTCTACCGTAAACGCGGCTCTTTTTACATCATTGCTTTTCCGGCTCACACAATAGGCGCAATCGAAAATACAGTGGTTGGTCAATAGTATTTTCAGCAGCGAAACACAACGGCCATCTTCTGTGTAAGCATGACAAATACCCATCCCGGTGGTGTTGCCAATGCTCTTTCCCGCGTTGCTGCGCTTGCTGCCGCTCGAAGAACAGGATACATCATATTTGGCCGCATCCGCCAATATTTCCAGTTTCTCAAGTGTTCTTTCCCTCATGATTTCAAAGCTAAGGAATAAATTTTAAATTGCTAAAAAATTTAGTAATTTTGTTTTGTTGCGGAATTATTTCTGCAAGAATTTCATGGTTAAAAACAAACGTTATGAAGATTCCAGCCCAGTATTTACCTGTAATGCCTTACATCATTCTTCAGGATGCACAGGCTTTTGCGCGGTTTATGGTTCATGTATTTAAAGCGGAGGAGCAACTCATAGTGCCCGGTGAACAGGGGGTCATGCATGGAGAATTGAAGGTAGGAGATGCCGTGATCATGTTCGCGAACGCCACAGAATTGTGGAAGCCGTTTCCAGCCTCAGTTTTTATTTATGTGGAAGCCGTGGAAGGTATTTTCGAAAGGGCATTTGCAGAAGGTTGTAAGCAATTGCAGGAGCTGGCTCAACGTGAATATGGTTATGGTGGTGGGTTTGAGGATCCGTTCGGGAACCAGTGGTGGGTAAACAGCTATACGGGAGCATAAAAAGTGGGGACAATATTTATTTAAGAGTGCTGTGCATTGATTTTTTCTGAAGTGCTTGTAAATGCTCAATGCGATTTACCTTGAAATATGCATCACATCGAATGTTATTTTTCTACCTGATGTGGGAGAAGGTTTGATTTGGATATTATCTGTTTTAGTTGAGATGCGATACTATTTTCTTTTTGAAAGGAATGGTTCGGATGCCATGAAAGGGGCAATTGATAAAGTAGTTAACGAATGGACTAGAGATGCTGAAATTAATGAATGAGAAGTGCGAATGTTATTTTCTGGCAGATGTTTTTAGAGTGAATGTTTGATTGTGTGAAGATGGGGGTGTCAGCGTCCCCTCGCACATGATCGCGGTCCCGAAGGGGAAAACAGGTATGCGTTGAAGAATTCCCTGCGTACGCTGCCGTTCTTTCTTTCAATGTATCCGTTTTGCATTGGCTTGCCTGGTTGTATGAACTGTAAGGTAATTTGCTTGCTGTTGCACCATTCCTCCAATCAGCGGGAAGATGAACCGTGGCCCGTTGTGCACCTATGTATTGGCCGGCTTTCCTATTTGGTTCAGCAACTGCTCCAACACCCTGATGACGCTTAGCGTTGGAAGTGAAGTATTTGCTTCAATGCAAAGGGGTTTCTGGTAAAATCATTCTGGACATTGAGCTAACGGAATCTTCTGCTATCCACCAGGCAGTCGCTCATGAAGTCGATACGCCATACCTGATTCGCAGCCGTTGTTAAATGGTGTTCATCATGCCTGTTTAAAATAATTTTTCAAATAAATAAAATCACTACATTTGTATAAGTACTTATATAATTATGTTGTATCAGCAATTAGGATTTCTTGCCTTCGGAAGCCGGCTGCGCCGGTTGAGTGAAGGATTTCTTTCAGAAATAAACGCCACTTACCGGGCGATGAATATTCCTTTTGATGCGTCGTGGTTTCCCGTGTTTTACCTGCTCGACCAGCAGGGACAGGTTTCAATCCGGGATATTTCCGATAAAGCTGGTGTTTCTCATTCCGCTGTAAGTCAGTTGGTGTCGCTGCTGCAGGATAAAGGGCTGGTGGAAAGCGTGGTGTCTGAAGTGGATGCCCGCAAAAAGGTACTTTCCTTTACTGCAGAAGGGAAAAAACTGCTGAAGCGGGTGAAGCCGGTATGGGCAGCATTAGAGGCATCTTTAGAGGATTTATCTCAGGAAAACGCTGCGCTGAAACAACTGTTAAAAACAGTGCTTCAATTGGAAAAAGCGTTGGAAACACGGCCGCTTTCTGCCAGGATCATTCAACAAATTCAATCATAACAACCGCTGCGCTACTTTCAACCCGGAAGAGAGCAGCGCTACATTGCCACATATATGGAAAACATATTTTTATACGGAACGGAGCACCTCACGGTGGAAAAAGCCATCGCTATTTCCAATGGTACATTAAAAGGAATTATTGCGCCGCAGGCGCGGGAAGCGATTCTCAAAAGTCAGCAGGATGTGCAGGATATTGTTGCTTCTGGTAAAACAGTGTATGGCGTGAATACTGGTTTTGGTATCCTGGCCGACACGCCCATTTCGGAAGAAGATACGCGCACTTTACAATACAAGATATTGCAAAGTCATTCCGTAGGGGTGGGGCAGCCGGTTCCTGTGCAGATTGCCCGGCTCATGCTCATTACAAAAGTGCATGCGCTGGCGAAGGGTGTTTCCGGTGTGCAATTAACTACATTGGAAAGATTGTGCGCGCACATCGATGGAGACGTTACGCCTGTAGTGCCAGAACAGGGTTCTGTAGGCGCCTCCGGGGACCTTGCGCCGCTCGCGCATCTTTGTTTGCCTTTGATAGGATTAGGG
>CAMLRX010000083.1 GCA_946482545.1 uncultured Flavihumibacter sp.
AAACTCAATACCCAGGCCAGCGCCACCACCGCTACGGCCCCTACCAGGTTCAGCCACAGGAAGCCCAGCTTTGTGAAAAAGAACATCCAGACAATCCCCGCTTCCACAATCAATGCGGCAGTAAATACCGCATTACCACCTACTTTTTTCACATAGAACGCCACCAGGAAAATACCGAGTATCACCCCGTAAAACAAAGATCCCAACACGTTCACGGCTTCGATTAAACTGCCCATCCTGTTGGAGAACTGCGCCACGATAATGCAGAAGATGCCCCAGAAAAGGGTATACCTCCTGGACCATTTGTATTCTTTCTCATCCAGCGCAGCCCCTTCCAGCCGTTCTTTCTTCGCGGAAAACCTTTTGTGGAAGTCCACCATAGTGGAGGACGACAATGAATTCAAAGCGGCCGCGATGGAGCCCCAGGCGGCCATGAATATAACGGCGATGAGCAGGCCAATCAGGCCTTGCGGTAAATAGTCGATCACAAAGCGGAGGAAGATGTAGTTGGTATCATTCGCATCAGCACCAGGCGTTTTTTTGAGTATGGAAGTAAATTGCTGTCGTACGGTATCCGATTGCGCGTTCAGCACCCGGAGCTGGCCCGCGGTCTGGTTCATAAGAACGGTATCTTCACGGTGAAGCGCATCCGTAAATAAACGGACCGCAGACTGTTTTTCTTCCGCGATCGCGATGTGTTTTTGCTCCAGCAGGTTGAAACTATCTTTGTAAGCCGGGGCTGCAGCTACCTTATCAGTCTGCACTTTATTGAAAAAGATCGGCGGCGTATAGAACTGGTAAAAAGTAAATACCAGCGCACCCACCAATAAGATCAGGAACTGCATTGGTACTTTTACCAGGCCATTCATCAGCAAACCGGTCCTGCTTTCGGCAAGTGATTTCGCGGTAAGATACCGGCCCACCTGACTTTGATCGGTCCCGAAATAAGACAGCGCCAGGAAGAAACCGCCAATGATGCCGCTCCATATATTGTACCGGTCACTCCAATCGAAGCCACCACCGGTTTTCGTTCCGGAGGTAATTACATTCAGTTTACCCAGTTTCCCGCTCACGTGCAGCGCATCGGCAAACCCCACGCCTTCCGGCAACATTTTCACCACCATGTATCCGGCAAAGAACATCCCCGCGAAAATGATCAGGAACTGCAATTGCTGCGTATAAGCCACGGCCCTTGCGCCGCCGGTCATGGTGTACACGATCAGCACGCCGCCCATCACGATATTGGTCCAGTATATGTTCCAACCTAATAAGGAGGAAAGGATAATCGCCGGTGCGTAGATGCTGATCCCGGTGGAAAGTCCCCGCTGCAACAAAAACAGGAATGATGTGAATGCCCTTGTTTTCAGGTCGAAACGCTGTTCAAGGTATTCGTACGCGGTAAACACCTTTAGTTTATGGAATACGGGCACAAAAGACGCCGCGATAAGCACCATCGCCAGCGGCAGGCCAAAATAATACTGCACGAAGCGCATACCATCGGTATACGCCTGTCCCGGCGCGGATAAAAAAGTAATGGCGCTGGCCTGTGTGCCCATGATGCTGAGCATCACGAGGTACCAGGGCATACTCCTGTTACTCAGGAAATAGCCGTCGAGGTTGCGTGTGGTCTTGCTTTTATACAAACCATAAAGAATAATGGCGGCAAGGGTGGCTACCAGTACGAACCAATCGATACTGCTCATGAGAAATATTTGGTGAAAAGAGAGAAGAAAATGATCTCTAGAATAAGCGCAGCGATCACAATTACGCTGATGCGGGTCATGTTAAATTTCCTGTCGGGGTTTTCTGCCCCGCCGGTCGTTTTTTTCATACGAGCATTTTTTGGTGACCTGTTAACGCTTTCTCAGGCCGCTGGCCAGCAGTCCCAGAAAGAGTCCTATCAGCAATCCTATATGCACTTTCTTAATAAAAAACCCAATGGCCAGTCCAATAAGAATAGCCAGGGCAAACCCGATGTTCCTTCTCTGCGGCGCTTTCTGCATTTAAAACGGTTTCTTCTGGTTCAATGCGATGATGTTCGCCAGAAGCCTGTAAGCGCCGGGAACACCTGCCGGTAACTGGCGGAAAAACACCAGTCCGGTATACACAAATGTACCTTTTCCATGGCGGGCAATGATCAGACTCCCCTTTTGTTCATTCTCCCCCGGATCTTTCATAGAAAGGACGGTTTCATATTCGGGCGCGAGCTGGTCGGCGAAATAAATGCCGCGTTCCTGCACCCATCCTTCAAAATCCGCACTGGTAATGGCATTCGGGTAGTTCAGCACCGGGTGTTCCTTTTTAAGAAAATTTATGGTGGCTGTTTCATCCGTAACGCGATTCCTTGTTATGGCGAATGGGTAAGGCCCGATCTTCGCGCGTACCGGTCCGATCTGGTTGTTGGTATTGTATTGCACAATCAGGTTGCCCCCTTCTTTCACATAATCCATCAGCGCCTCGTAGCGGTTGCTTAGAAACGTATGTACATTGTGTGCACGAACTCCTGTTATAACGGCATCGAATGAGCGCAGTAAAGCAGGCTGAAGGTCTTCTTCTTTCAATATCACCACTTCATACCCCATCTGGCGCAGCGCAGGCACCACTTTATCTCCCGCTCCGGGAATGTATCCGATCTTCTTTCCTGCTGTTTTCAAATCGATGTTCAGTACTTTAACGGAATCTGTGTAGAAGTAATGCTGAACCGGAATATGATCGTATTGAATCTGCACTTCGTCCTGGTCCAGTTTTTCTCCTTTTGCATTCGATGCAAATACTTTAAGGGAACTCACATCACCATTTTTCAAGGAAGTATTGCTGAAGTTAAAGGGAAACGAGGCGCTCATCCCTTTGGAAAGCGGCTTTTCCAGCGCAGCAAATTGCTGTGTGATGCCATTGATGGTATGGTTCATTTTCAGTGCGCCTGCGGCGATATCCGTATCAGCAATGAGTTCTACTTCCACCATAGCGGAGGAGGCAACGCCTTTCCGGAATAACAATACGTCGGGATTGGTTTTCACCAATGCCGGCGGCACCACCTGCAAGGGCTGGTAGATTTCTCCTTTCACCGGGTCGGTATATTTGTACATCACCGGAAGTTGGTAAGTAAGCGGGAGTCCGGCAATTTCCAGTTCCACGGTTGCTTTAAAAGCAGTACCATTTTGGGGCAGACCAATCAGTTGCTGTTCGCGCACGTCAAAATACCCTGCGCCCATCGGTCTTTTTAACCAGTAAGGCTGGGTAGTTTCACGGTCGGCAGGAACTGTAATACTGAAAGGAAGGTTTACATTTATGTTATGCTCCAGTGTTTTGTTCAAAACAGTATCCTTTCCTGCAACGCTTATTTTTCCAGCTTTTACTGCTGCGGGCAATCTTTTATTCAACGCCACCGTAATGGTGAGTGGTGAGCCGGGTACTACGGAAGGAAGGCTGGTAGTAGCATCCAGCCACAGTGCGGCGGAAGCAGCAATCAACTGGCGCAATTCAGCCAGTTTCACTTCTTTCCAGAAAGGATCCTGTAATGCCTGAACCATTTTGTATAGGTCTACCAGGTCGGGAACCGAGGCTGAAGGCTTACCCGGATTAAAATTACGGATGACCGTCTCCGTTTGAAGCACCACCTGGTTGCTACCGGGCACACGACCCCAATCTGTGGTTACGCCATCGGTTAATGAAGTGTTAGGCGCGGTTCCTTTGATGAGCCTGAAATATTCGAAAGCCTCTCCTCTGGAGCGGGGCACACCAAAACCCTGACTTTTGTGCTGGCTCCGGCTTTCCGCGGCAATTTCGCCGTAACTCTTTCCCAGTAAAGGATTGAATTGTCCCACTTCTATCTTGAACTGGTCCTCGCTGATGGTATTGGCAGAACCAAAGTTGAAGGTATTCCACAACAATCTTTTGGGCTTCCAAGGTTGAACATATTTGAGTTGTTCAGGGTATTTGGTTGGATCACCCGCCAGTTCAAAAGCCTCGCCCGCCAGAATGGCTGAAGCAGTATGGTGTCCATGGCCTCCTTCCCCTGTAGTTGGAAAACGGGTGATGATCACATCCGGACGGAATTTCCGGATCACATATACTACATCTGCGAGTACTTTGTCTTTGTCCCAGAAACGGAATGTTTCCTCTGGATTCTTGGAGAACCCGAAATCATAAGCACGTGTAAAAAACTGTTCGGCCCCATCCACGCGGCGGGCGGCGAGGAGTTCCTGGGTTCTGATCAGGCCCAGTTCAATCCCCTGTTCATCTCCGATCAGGTTTTGGCCACCATCTCCCCTGGTAAGAGAAAGATAACCGGTGCGGTAGTTCATTTCCCTCGAAAGATAGGTGAGCAAACGCGTGTTTTCATCATCCGGGTGCGCCGCGATGTACAATACCGAACCAAGTACTTTGAACTTATTCAGTTGCTGGAGTATTTCTGCGGAGGACCATGAGGCAGGTGCCTGTCCGAAACAGAAAGCTGTGCACAAGAGCTGTAAGGCGATAAACGAGGTCAACAGGATTTTCTTCATCCTAACAGGTTATAAATTATGGAGGTGAAAGCGATGTATTCCACGGATAAGACGCCCGAACAATAAATCACCTTCCCCATTTCGTTGATTGAAATTGGTGTTTGAACAGCGAAGATAAGGCTTCGGGACAAGCATTTTATTGCCCCACCAGGAACACCGCGTTGCACAGCATCAGTTTTCCGTTTTCCCAGAAGCTCCGGAAAAGTGGATTTTCGGTCAGGTAAACTACCTGTCCCAGCCCCATGGGCTGAACGCCCAATACCATACCGTCGCTGAGGAAAGGTTTCAGTTTATTACCTGCGAACCCGGTTACATAGTTGTCTTTCTTGAGTACGCCTACGTTCCAGCCGTTATCGGAGAAGTATTCGTACACCTGAGCATTCATCTTCAGGGCGTAGTAATAATTTGGATAACCGAAAGCAAGGGGGTGCGTATTGTCCAGGTCTATTTTGTAGATGGCCCCTGGGATGTTGGTTTGCACATCGTCCCGTTCGCGGTTTGCATAAGTGCGCAGTGCATCGTAGGGGTTTTTCTTGTCGTCTTCCTTGTCTTTTTCTTCCTCTTTTTTGGGTTTTAATCCCCATTCGGCACGGGCGATCTGGGCCACACTGTTTTCGATGGCGATGAGCCTGCCACCGTTGCTCACCCATTCCCGTATTTTTTCAGCGGAATTCTTTTCAGAAAAAATGCCGGAATAATTCGCTGGCACGATCAAAACATCGGTTTCGTTCCAGTTCAGTTGCCCCAGGTCATCGTAGTTCACCATGTTTACAGGATAACCCAGTTCCTGTTCAAAGAAATGCCATACTTCCCCCGCGCCAAGGGAAGAAACCCGATCACCCGTAACAACGGCCACATTGGTGCGGCGGATCAACCTGACTTTATCGCTGCCGAAATCGAAACCTTTTTCGGCGAAGCCGGTAGTAAGCCTTTCAATACGGAGTTTATTCTCTTCTTTCAATGTACGCATCAGCACTTCCATTTTACCAGACAGCTGCTTGTTCGCCGCCCTGGTAACAATCAGTGTTCCCCGTTCAAAATCTTTTCCATTTACCCGGAACGGCTCTTGTGCATACCGCACTTTTATACCTTCCTGCAATAACCTGCCAAGCGCTTTTGCCGCGTTCACGCCCGTCCATGGAATGGCATAGGCATAAGCATCTTCAGCAGAGATCTCCTCTTTAACAACGACAGGTGGCGTAAACGTACTGTAATTCACCGGCACCTCCTCTCTCGTAGCGAATGATTCCAATCCATAAGCATAAGGCAATGCCCAGGCGGTAATATCATAGGTAACAGAATCGCTTAAAAAAGCACGTGGTTCAAACAATACGCGCACCATGGCTGAACGGGGCTGCTTTGAGGGGATTACCAGATCGCCTTCAGAAATACCTGCTTTTTCATCTTTCCCGGAAAAGAAATTATACCCGGAGGCTGCGCCGTTCTTCGCTGTGCCAAACCTGATATCATTTTTAAAAAGCAGTTCTTTCAGCGCTTCAATGCGCTCTTTATCGGCTGGTTTGTTCTTCACCACATACGATTTATAGTTACCGTAACCTGCACTGGTAGCCTGTTGAAAATATTTTTTGAACTCTGTGGTTACTTTCTCTGCATTGCGCGCGGTTACTTCAATCGTGCTCATGCCGGTGGTAAAATGGTGCAACGCCCTATCCGCCAATGTAAGCGTATCACCGTCCTTTGTAACAACGGCCAGTCCACCCCTGCTGTGTCCACCCTGTTCGTAAGTCATGCCAATGGCGCCGTTGTAAGTAGGATAAGTATCGCCATAACTTGGATAGAACAGGTCGAATTGTTCGCGGGTAAAATAAAGCCAGCCATTTTTATCGAAGTAAGCAGCGTTGTTTTTCCCGATCTCGGTCTGGAAGGCACGTTGCCAGGGGGTAATCACTTCGTGGAAAGGCTCGGCCGCAGGCGCGAAATAATACGGTGCGTTAAAGCCTTGTTCGTGGAAGTCTACATGTACGTGCGGCATCCATTTGTTGTACATTTTCAGCCGCTGTTGCGATTCCACCTGTGTTTGCCAGGCCCAGTCGCGGTTCAGGTCAAAATTATAATGGTTGCTCCGTCCACCGGGCCAGGGTTCGCTGTGTTCCCTGGAAGTTGGATCAGGATTGGGTTTAGCGCCTGCAACGGAATTGTACCAGTTCACGTAGCGGTCGCGACCATCGGGATTCACACAGGGATCGATTACTACAATAGTATTAGAGAGCCAGTTTGCTGTTTGGGTATTTGTTTTGTCTGCCAGCGCATCCAGTGTAAGCATGGCGGCTTCTGAAGAAGATGGTTCGTTGCCGTGCACATTATAACTGAGCCATACAATGGCGGGGGCTTTGTCGGAAGGGGCCGCTTTATCATCGGAAAGCTGTGCCAGCCGAAGATTGTTCAGCCTGATCTGTTCCAGTTTGGCCATATTTTCCGGGGAAGAAATGAAGGCCAGCATTAAAGGCCTTCCTTCGTAGGTTACACCATATTGTTCCAACTTTATCCGGTCGGGATGAGTGGAAGCCATCTGGCGGAAATAATCCAGTATCCTGTAGTGCGGCGTAAACTTTTCGCCGACCTTATATCCCAGGAACTTTTCACTGGAACCAATGGTTTGCGCCTGGCCGGAAACGTTCAGAAACAGGCCGGCGGCGATCAGTAATTTCCTCATATCTTTCAGCATAAATAAATGGTTGTAAACGGTAAAGTACCGCGGCCATAGCCGGGCCTTTACAGCCATGAAAATAAGCAAACCCATTTGAAGCGCAACACAACGATGAGGATGAACAACAGAATAATTATTTTACTGGCAACACTGGTGATGGCGGGCAATGCCTGTAAAACCAGCCGGATCAACCCATTCGACTATTCCATACTTAAAACGTCTGTTTACACGCGGGGCGGGGTTTCTTCCGCTCATCCCCTTGCAAGTGAGGTGGGCATGAACATCCTGAAACAGGGCGGCAACGCCGTAGATGCCGCGATTGCCGTCCAATTGGCGCTGGCCGTGGTTTACCCTGAAGCCGGCAATATCGGGGGTGGTGGTTTTATGGTGGCACAGCTTTCCAACGGGCAATCACTCGCTATTGATTTCCGTGAAACTGCTCCGGCAGCCGCAGGAAAAGACATGTACCTTGACAAGGATGGACAAGTGCAGACCAATTTAAGTCAGCAGGGACATCTTGCCGCAGGCATCCCTGGCACCATAGCCGGACTGTTCACCGCACACGAACATGCGAAACTTCCCTTCAAAAAGCTCATCGCACCCGCCATACTACTCGCAGAAAAAGGATTCGCCATTACTGAGGCAGAAGCCCGCGGTTTGAACAACCACAAGGAACGTTTTTCCAGGAACAACAGCGTGCTGCCTGTTTACGTAAAAGAAACACCCTGGAAAAAAGGCGACACACTTATCCAAAAGGACCTGGCGGAAACCTTAAAACGCATCGGAGACAAGGGCATGGCCGGTTTTTATGAAGGCAAAACCGCCGCGCTGATCGCAGCAGAAATGCAAAGAGGAAAAGGCATCATTACTGAAAAGGACCTCCGCGATTACCGCGCGGTAAAAAGAACGCCAGCCCATTTTGACTACAAAGGGAATACCATAATCACCATGCCGCTCCCCTCTTCCGGAGGTATATTGCTGCCGCAGATGATGAAGATGGCGGAACTTTTTCCCCTGAAACAATACGGTTTTCATTCCGTACGCGCCATTCATACCATGACGGAAATCGAAAGGCTCGCTTATGCCGACCGGGCGCATTTCCTTGGAGATGCAGATTTTTATCCCGTTCCGGTAACGCAGCTTACCACCGAAAACTATATCCGGAAAAGAGCAGCCCTCATCTCCGAAGATAAACCAGGGACCAGCACAGCTGCCGGGCACGGCATTCCCGTTGAAAAAGAAGAAACCACCCACCTCAGTGTGCTCGACAACGAAGGAAACGCCGTTGCCGTGACCACCACCCTGAACGGCAGTTACGGCTCCGGAACAGTGGTGGGCGGAGCGGGCTTCCTGCTCAACAACGAAATGGACGATTTCAGCATCAAACCCGGCGTTCCCAATATGTACGGCGCCGTAGGTGCTGAAGCCAACGCCATATCTCCGGGCAAACGTATGCTGAGCAGTATGACCCCCACCATCGTACTCAAAAATAACCGCCCATTCATTGTGACGGGTACGCCCGGTGGAACCACCATCACTACCTCGGTGTTCCAGACATTGCTTAACCTCCTCGAATTTGAACTTTCGCCCGAAGATGCAGTGAACGCCCCCAAGTTCCACCACCAGTGGCTCCCCGATGAAATACAAATTGAACCTGGTTTTCCCGATTCAGTATTGAACAAATTGAAACAGATGGGGCACCGTTTCCAGCCGAAAAGAGCCATCGGCAGAACCGAGCTCATCGTGTGGAAAGAAGGAAAAATCATCGCGGTAGCCGATCAACGAGGGGATGACGCGGTGGCTGGATGGTAATTATCCTTCTGTAAGAAAAGCAATCACGGCCTTTTTTACTTTGTTCTCCCGGTAAATCTGCCGGTGCCCCCATCCTTTCGTAACCATAAAACGGATATTGGATTGCTTCGTTTCCATTACTGGTATTACATCAGCAAAAGGTGTGACGGCATCGTCTTCATCATGAATCCATAGAATAGGAACTGAAATATTTTTCAGGGCACGCGATATGGAATACCATGGTATTTCCCTTCCGCCCACACGCTCAATTTCAGCATAAAAATGTTTCTTAACAGCAGGAGACAATTGGAGAAAAGCAACAAAACTTTCCACGGCTGAAGTAACCTCCGTTGCCGGTGCAATCCATACAATTCTTTCCACAGACGATGTTCCTTTTTCCAGCCATAAAGCAGTCGCCTGTCCGGCAAAAGAATGTGCCAGAATTCCATAAATTGGTCCATACCGTTCGGCTGCTTCCTCCAAAAAAGCCGCGTATTGCAATACATTTACCTGCTTTCCGGAAGAAGTGCCGTGGGCAGGCGCATCAAAAGCCACCACCCCATATCCTGCTTTCACGAGCGGCATCACGTAGCGGTCGAAATTGTAACTGGTAGATTCAAATCCATGTGCGATCAGCACCTTTTTTTCCGCGGAACCATTCCAGACAAAACCTTTCACCTTATAGTTTTGAAACTGAAACCCCACCTGTTCCGCCTTATCAAAAACGGATGGACGCTGCTTCCTTGCTTTCCGGAACGGCGTACAAAAAAGCCGGAAGGCCATCTTTCCCGCAAGGGCAGGACGCACAACACCCACCAGGTTCAGCTTTGCGCGCATCAGGCCTATTGCCAGTTTTTGTCCTAATTTCATGGCCATAAATATACAATATGAAGGTTGTTATTATCGGTACCGGCAACGTGGCCACCGTACTGGGAAAGAAGATCAGCGCAGCGGGGCACGACATTATAGAAGTGGCAGGAAGAAACAGGGAAGCCACGGATGCGCTGGCCGCTGAATTACAGGCAAGACCAGTGTATACATTCAGCAACCTGGCCACCGATGCAGAACTTTACCTGATCGCTGTATCAGATACGGCCTTGTATGATTTACCCGCCCAACTTCCCGCGCTGAAGGGTATTGTTGCGCACACCGCGGGTTCCGTTCCCATGCAGGTACTTTCAACATTGGAACGACCTCACGGTATTGTATACCCGTTGCAAAGCCTTCGGAAAGAAATGGCTGCGCCGCCCGAAATCCCTTTGTTGATCGACGCTTCAGATGAAACTACCGCGGAACTACTCCTCAATTTTGCCAGCACACTTTCTTCACAGGTGGAACGCGCCAACGACATGCAACGTACACAACTGCACCTCGGCGCGGTACTGGTGAGCAATTTCACCAATCACCTGTATGCGCTGGCGAAAAAGTATTGCGTCAGCAATGGTATTGAGTTCTCCCTGCTTCAACCCCTGATTGAAGAAACCGCTACGAGACTAAGACAATATGCGCCTGGAGCTGTACAAACCGGGCCCGCTGCAAGAAAGGACCTTATCACCATACAAAAACACCGGCAACTGATTGAACAGGAGCCGGCGCTTTTGAAAGTCTATGACACGCTGAATGAAAGTATTTTGAATTTTAAAGGATGAATGTTAGATACCCTTTCAATTCATCATTCAAAATTTACAACACCCCTTTCGTACTGGGCAGGAAATTACTCATCGGGTCTCTTCTTACCGCCATGCGGATCGCTTTCGCGAAGGCTTTGAAGATGGCTTCTATTTTGTGGTGCTCATTTTCACCTCGGCAATAAATATTCAAATTGCATTTGGCCGCGTCGCTGAAGGATTTAAAGAAATGGAAAAACATTTCGGTAGGCATCTCCCCTATCTTTTCCCGTTTGAATTCGGCATCCCACACGATCCAGTTCCTTCCGCCGAAATCGATGAGCACCTTTGCTTCGGCTTCATCCATTGGCAGGGCGAATCCATACCGTTCCATGCCGCGTTTATCGGACAATCCTTTCGCGAAGGCTTCCCCCAGGGCGATACCGGTATCTTCTATGGTATGGTGTTCATCGATGTGAAGATCACCTTTGGTTTCGATCACAAGGTCCATCTTTCCATGGCGCGCGATCTGGTCGAGCATGTGGTCGAAGAAGCCGAGTCCGGTTGCTATTTTCGCTTTCCCGGTACCGTCCAGGTTCAGTTCCACATGAATCTGCGTTTCACTCGTATTGCGGTCGTGGGTTACCACGCGGTTGCCCAGTTTCAGAAAGCGGTATATTTCGCTCCAATCCAGCGTAGAAAGTGCGATCGTTCCTTCCAGCGCCTGCACGGTATCACTGATTTCTGCGCCGCCCAATGCGGGATCGGCGTTCAGCCAGATGGCTTTGCAGCCCATATTTTTAGCCAGTTGAACATCGGTGATGCGGTCGCCGATCACGAAGGAATTTTCGATATCGTACGCCGGGTTGTTCAGGTACTTTGTTACCATTCCTGTTCCAGGTTTGCGGGTAGGAGCGTTTTCATGGGGGAATGTTTTATCGATCAGCACTTCAGCGAAGTGAACGCCTTCGCTTTCGAAACTTTTCAGCACGAAATTGTGGAGTGGCCAGAAGGTATCTTCGGGAAAAGTTTCCGTTCCCAGACCGTCCTGATTGGTAATCATCACGAATTCGTAGTCGAGTTCCTGCGCGATTTTGGTCATGAATTCGAATACATGGGGATAGAACGTGAGTTTATCGAAGGAATCGAGCTGGTAGGTGGGCGGGGCTTCGTTGATGAGGGTGCCGTCTCTGTCGATGAGGAGAAGTTTTTTCATTGTTGATTTTTATTGCTTGCGGCAGTGCTGTTATAATTTCAGGTTTTCCCTTTGCGTCTTTGCGAGATATTTTTTCCCGCAACTGCTTTGTGCTGTGCACTGCGCAGCGCAAAGGGGCAAAGACGCAAAGGGCTGTTGAAAGGCTGATTTCTAATTGTTAGGATAGTCTTTCAACGCGGAAATGAGTTTGTTGTTTTCGGCTTCCGTTCCTACGGTAATGCGGAGGCAACCTTCGCAGAGGGTAACTTTGCTGCGGTCGCGGACTACGATGCCTTTTTCGAGAAGGAAGTTATATACTTTGTTGGCGTCGGGCATTTGCACGAGGAGGAAGTTGGCGTCGGAAGGATGGATTTTTTGCACCATCTCCACTTGGGAAAGGGCCTTGGAAAGCTGGTTGCGCTGATCCACGAGGATGCGGATCATATCATTCACCATGCCCACTTCTTCCAGCGCTTTCAGCACCAGTTCCTGGGTGGCTTCGCTGATGTTGTAGGGCGGTTTTACTTTGTTGTAGATGTTGATGATGCTTTCTCCGGCGAAGGTCATACCGAGACGCAAACCGGCTAACCCCCAGGCTTTGGAGAGGGTTTGGAGTACAACAAGATTAGGGTATTCTTCCAGTTCCTGCACGAAAGAACGGTGGCGGGAGAAATTGATATAGGCTTCGTCCACCACTACCAGTCCGGCAAAGTTGTTGAGTACGAGTTCAACATCTTCACGGTTCAAAGAATTGCCCGTGGGGTTGTTGGGAGAACAGAGCCAGATGATTTTTGTGTGTTCATCTACGGCGTCTTCGATGCCTTCAAGGTTCAGCTGGTAGGCCGGGGTGAGGGGTACTTTCCTGATTTCCACATCGTTGATGTTGGCGCTTACTTCGTACATGCCGTAGGTGGGCGGACAAATAATGATATTGTCTCTTCCGGGGTCACAGAAAGCACGGTAGAGGATATCGATGCATTCGTCGCTGCCGTTGCCAAGGAAAATATTTTCCGGACGCACCCCTTTGATGGCGCTGAGTTTTTCTTTCACTTTCCATTGCAACGGGTCGGGGTAACGGTTGTACCATCTGGTAAGCGGGGAACCCAGGCTGTTTTCGTTGGCATCAAGGTAAACCGAGGCTTCACCTTTGAATTCATCTCTTGCAGAGGAATATGGCGTGAGCTTTTTTATATTTTCCCGGAGCAGGTTATTGAGATCGAACATGGGAGAAATTTTGGATGTTGAATGTTGAATGTTGGATTATTGCACGTTTGATTTTGTAATCCAACATCCATCATTCAAAATTTATAATTAATTATTGATTCTCACTTTAACGGCGTTTGCGTGCGCATCAAGTCCTTCAGTTTCCGCCATGGTTGTAACGGTGTTGGCTATGCGGTGAAGTCCTTCCCTGGAGAGTTGCTGAAAGGTAATTTTCTTTACAAAACTATCCAGGCTCACGCCGCTGTACGCGGTGGCGTATCCGTTGGTGGGCAGGGTATGGTTGGTGCCTGAAGCGTAATCTCCGGCACTTTCAGGAGAATAATGCCCCACGAATACCGATCCCGCGTTCACGACCATACCTGAAAGTTCGGCCGCCTGATCGGTCGCAAGTATGAGGTGTTCGGGCGCGTATTCATTCAGCAGTTCCATGGCTTCGGTGGCTGATCCTACTACAACGGCCCTGCTGTTTTCCAATGCTTTTGTAGCGATGGAGCCGCGGGAAAGCGCCGCCAGTTGCTCTTTCAACGCTTTGTTCACGGATTCCACTGTATTGATGTCTGTGGTGACGAGCAACACCTGGCTATCGGGACCATGTTCCGCCTGGGAAAGCAGATCGGCGGCCACGAAAGCCGGGTTAGCAGAGGCATCCGCGAAAACGGCCACTTCGCTCGGACCAGCGGGCATATCGATCGCGATGCCGGATTGTTGTACCAATTGCTTGGCGCAGGTCACGAACTGGTTGCCCGGACCGAATATCTTATACACTTTAGGCACGCTGGCCGTTCCATAGGCCATGGCGCCGATGGCCTGTACACCACCCGCTTTGAATATTTTAGTGATGCCCGCTGTTTTGGCCGCATAAAGAATGGCGGGGTGCACAAACCCATCTTTTCCCGGAGGCGTACAAAGGACGATCTCCCTGCAACCCGCCATGGAAGCGGGAATGCCTAACATCAGGACCGTCGAGAATAGTGGCGCTGATCCACCCGGAATATACAGTCCAACCTTTTCAATGCCTACAGCTTTTCGCCAGCATACCACGCCGGGCATGGTCTCCAATTTTTCAGGCGCCTGTATTTGTTGCTCATGGAACAATTTTATATTGGCTGCGGCCTGGCTGATGGCAGCTTTCAAAGGTTCTGGAATTGTATCCGCGGCGGTCCATTCTTCAGCAGACAGGGCGGGTTGCGACAGCGTAACCCCATCAAATGAAGCGGTATACTTCAGCAAAGCGGCATCTCCGTTCTGACGGATATCATTCAGGATGGCCGACACTTTTTCTTCCAATGCCACAGCATTCATAGCCGGCCGGCTGATGATTCCGGGCCAGGATTCACGGGTGGGTTGAATATAAACCTGCATAACTTGGGTTTAAACGATCATTTTTTCGATGGGTACCACGAGGATGCCCTGCGCTCCGGCATCTTTCAGTTTTTCGATGATGTCCCAGAATTCATTTTCACTGAGCACACTATGAACGGAACTCCAGCCGGATTCAGCGAGCGGTAACACTGTCGGGCTCTTCATACCGGGCAACAGACCGATGATTTCCTGCAAACGGTCGTTGGGCGCGTTCAACAGCACATATTTGTTGTTCTTGGCTTTTTTTACGGAACGGATGCGGAAAAGCAGTTTCTCCAGAATGGCCAGTTTTTCCGGGGCCAGTTCATTGTTGCGGATCAATACCGCCTGTGATTTCAATACGGTGTCTACTTCTTTCAACCCGTTCATGAACAAAGTGGAGCCACTGCTTACCAGGTCAACGATGGCATCTGCCAGGCCAATACCCGGCGCAATTTCCACGGAACCGCTGATCTCGTGTATTTCCGCGGTCACACCTCTTGCTTTCAGGAAATCCTCCAGGATCACCGGGTAAGAAGTGGCGATCCTTTTGCCCTGCAGGTATTCTACGCCTGTATATTGTTCGTTCCGGCTAACGGCAACAGACAACCGGCATTTTCCGAACCCCAGTTGTTCCACTTCGGTCACTTTTTTCTGCTTCTCAAAAACCACGTTCTCTCCCACTATCCCGATATCGGCAACGGCATCTTCCACATACTGCGGGATATCATCATCGCGGAGGAAATAAATTTCCAGCGGGAAATTATCTGATTCCGTTTTCAACTTGTTCATACCGTTCTTTACGTCTATGCCACAGTCTTTAAGCAGTTTTACCGAATCATCGTGCAGCCTGCCGGATTTCTGGATCGCGATCTTGAGTTTCATGTTTAATGTTGTTGTGAACGCCTGTAAAACAAAATGGGCCTACCTTCCGGTAAGCCCATTGCAGTATGTTTGTACACATAGCACCACCGGCCTACCCCTGGGGCAAGTAATGATGATGGTGTTTATGTGTAAAGGTGTTCATGTGTTGAATCGCGGCAAAAATAAAGCAGTCCTTCTTTCCTGCCAAAAAATATTCTGCCCGGTTGTTGTTAATTTTAGGAGATCAACTAATACGACCGGAAACATGCTGAAAACTTTTAAACTGAGCTGGCTGCTGCTTGCGGTACAGTTCACCTTTGCACAGGATAAGGACCAATATCAGGAACCCCCCAAGGCAATTATGGACATTGTTCTTGCCCGGCCTACCCCACAAGCGAATATTACGCAAAAGGCCGACTGGATTTTGCTCACGGAACGGAATGAGTTCCTCACCGTGGAAGAGTTGGCCCAGCCGGAAATGCGCATCGCCGGTATGCGGTGGAACCCTAAAAATGCTGGTCCAAGCCGCAGCACAGGCATTGGTGCTATTTACCTACAGGAAGTGGCAGGCGGAAAACGGTATGATATCTCTGGATTACCCGAAAACCTCAGGGCATCAGATATCAGATGGAACCCCGATGAATCCGCTTTCGCATTCCTCAACAGTACAAATACGGGTCAGGACCTATACAAAGTAACGCTTGCAGAGAAAAAAGCCGTTAAGGTAAACAGCCGTCCCATTAATGCAGTGATGGGCAATGCTTATTCCTGGGCGGGGAAAAATGCCCTGGTTTACAAAGTGGTGCCGGCCGGAGCCGGTGTCATGCCTTCCGCCCCCAATGCGCCTTCCGGACCAGTGATCCAGGAAAGTGCCGGTAAAACCGGCGCGTCACGTACTTACCAGGACCTGATTAAGAATCCTTATGATGAAGCGCTTTTCCGTTACTTCGGCACCGTTCAACTCGTGCACCATGATGGCAATTCGGAAAAGAACATCGGCAACCCGGTGCTGCTGAGAAGTTTCTCTCTTTCTCCAGATAAAAATTTCCTGCTGATCACTACTATTCAACCACCTTTCTCCTACCTCGTTCCCGCTTCCGGATTCCCGCACACCGTGAGCATCTGGAACATGGAGGGAAAAGAAATCAGAACGGTGGCCCGGAACCCCTCGTCCGAAGGTGCGCCCATCGGCTTCGATGATGTGGTGGATTTACCCCGCAGTTTTTCGTGGAGAAACGACAAGACCGCCGAACTCGTTTATGTGCAGGCGCTGGATAAAGGACTGGGCAAATCTGCCGCCCCTTACCGTGATGCGGTATATACGATAGATGTTGCCAATAATGGCGAACCTAAAGAACTTGTTCGCACGAAAATGCGTTTCGCGGGCATCACCTGGGGCAACGACCGACTGGCCCTGCTGAATGAACGTTACGCCGCCACGAGGACCATGCGGATGAACAAACTCGATCCATCCACGGGAAAATTGGATTCCATTTACCAGCGCAGAATAGATGATTCCTATGCTGATATCGGGTCTCCACTCACCGTTCCCAATGCTTTGGGACAGGATGTACTGCTGGTATTAAAGAATGGCAATCTCGTCCTCCGCTCCCAGGGTGCGTCTCCCGAAGGCGACCTGCCTTTCATCAGCCAGTTTGATGTAAACACGGGCAAAAGCAAACAACTCTGGCGCTGCCAGCCCCCGTTTTATGAAAATGTGGTCGCCGCAATAGATGCAGAAAAAGGGCTTTTCCTCACTGTTCGGGAGAGCCAGAAAGATGTACCCAATTATTATATCCGCGACCTGCGGAAGAAAACGCTCATTGGCAAACCCATCACTTTTTTCACCAACCCCTATCCTATGCTGGAAGGCATCAGCAAGGAAAAAATCAGCTACAAACGAAAGGACGGTATTGACCTTACCGGAGACCTGTACCTGCCGAAAGGATACCGTCCGGGCATTGATGCGCCACTGCCAACCATCATCTGGGCCTATCCCCGGGAATACAAATCTGCCAGCGACGCGGCCCAGGTTCGTGGCTCCCGGTATACTTTCACCCGCATCGGCTATGGTTCCCCGGTATACTGGGCCACCCAGGGATTCGCGGTGCTCGACAATGCCGAGATGCCCATCGTAGGCGAAAAAGGGAAAGAACCCAACGATAATTTCGTAGAGCAGTTGCAACTGAACGCGGAAGCCGCCATCGGTAAACTGGCCGACATGAAAGTTGGTGATCCGCAGCGTATGGCAGTGGGCGGGCATTCCTATGGCGCCTTTATGACGGCCAACCTGCTCGCACATACGAACCTGTTTAAAGCAGGTATTGCCCGCAGCGGCGCTTACAACAGAACCCTTACGCCATTTGGGTTCCAGAACGAAGAACGCACTTACTGGCAGAACCCCGAAGTGTATTTCAGGATGTCCCCCTTCAGCTACGCCAACAAAATAAAGACCCCGATACTGATGATTCATGGAAAAGCTGATAATAATCCCGGCACTTTCCCCATCCAGAGTGAGCGGCTTTTTAATGCCATCAAAGGCCATGGCGGAACGGCAAGGCTCGTGTTCCTTCCGTATGAAAGTCATGGCTACTCCGCCCGGGAAAACATTCTCCACATGCTCTGGGAGCAGGACCAATGGCTGAAAAAACATTTATCGCAAAACAAGCAACCATTTTAAAAAACCATTCATCTTCCTAACATTGCGTACCTTCCGTACATATCACCCTGTTTTTCCCAGCCTCACCGTAACGTTGGTCTTTACCCTATGTTCTCTTTTTGCCAAAGCCCAACAGGTGGACAGTATCTATTTCCACCCCTATACCGACAGCCTTAAAAAAGGCACGTACAACTACATTAATGTGGATGGACTGCTGAAAAATGGCCGGTATATCCCCCTCGATTCCACACACGTAGAATTTACCGCGACACTAGGATTTTTCCGCGGCAACAGCCTGTGGGTACCACTGAACACCCGGGAAGAAAAGGTAACCATTACCGCCACGCTCAGGAAAAACAAACACCTGACCAAAAGTTTCACGATTTACGTGAAGCAATTGCCAGACAATGAGGTGCTGGAAACCAAGGAAGAAATACTGGAAAGGATGAAAAATGAAGGAAGAGATTCCAGGAAAAAGAAGAAAGGTTGAGGATAAATAAGAACGGGCGCACCATAAACGATGCGCCCGTTCTTATTTATATTGTTTCTGAAAGCCAGTCTTGCAGGAGCAACATGCCATTTAATACTAAGGCTGAAGTTACTTCCTGTGGCTGCTTCCACTATGCCTTATGCAAACTTCTTAGCGTCCTCCAGGAACTGAGCCAGCCCGATATCTGTAAGCGGGTGTTTCAGCAAACCGAGGATGGAAGAGAGCGGGCAGGTACATACGTCTGCACCTGCTTCAGCGGCCTTCACAATATGGAGGGCGTTGCGGATGGAGGCGGCGAGGATTTCTGTTTTGAAGCCCTGCACCTGGTAGATATGAGAGATTTGTGCGATCAGTTCCATACCATCCCAACTGCTGTCGTCGATTCTTCCGATGAAGGGAGAAACGTAGGTGGCTCCTGCTTTAGCGGCGAGGATGGCCTGTCCTGCGGAGAAGATCAGTGTACAGTTGGTGCGGATACCGTTATCGGTGAACCATTTGATGGCTTTGATGCCTTCCTGGATCATCGGTACTTTCACCACGATGTTGGGGTGGATGGAAGCGAGTTTTTTTCCTTCGGCGATGATGCCGTCGAAATCGGTGGAAACCACTTCGGCGCTGATGTCGCCATCCACGATATCACAAATAGTTTTGTAGTGTTGCATTACAGCCTCTTCGCCGCTGATGCCCACTTTGGCCATCAGGGAAGGGTTGGTGGTCACACCGTCGAGGATACCGAGATCATTTGCTTCTTTGATCTGTTTCAGATCGGCGGTGTCGATGAAAAATTTCATGATTATAGATGTTTTGTTTTGACGAAAATACTGGATTGGGGAGGAACATCAAAATTGAAAACAGCGGAGGGAAGAGATAAAACAAAAAACGGCAAGTTACTTACATCGCACCGCTACAACCGCCTACCCTTGCTGCCTTCCGGCCCTGGGGGATTTAGCAGGAGCTGGTCGTATAAGACTTGCCGGCTGCAAATATAGGCGTTTTATCCTGATCCCGAACAGGTTGAAAAAATTTTTGTTTACTGCACGCCTGTACGTCCCTGCAAACTGTTTACCTTTTCGATGCCCACCAGTTCATCCACCCTTCCGCCGAAGGCGCGGAAATACACCAGGATCGTATAAACGTTTTCAGTTTCCCAATTGTCACCTTCGGTGATGGAAACATCAGGTGGAAGATTTGGTTTTGAAGAATCTTTCAGTACATATTCATAATCATAATAACCTTGTTTGAGGAACAGACTGGTTTCAAAGAAGCCGCTTTCTTCATTAAAAATCATTCGTGCCCCCGGGGCTTTTCCGTAATTCGTGAGTTCACCGAACAAGAGCAATTCCTTCCCACGGTAGGCCTGTATATTTTTCGGCACATACTTAAAATGCACCGTGGCGTAATCGCCCTGCCAGAATGGGTTCACAGACTCCATTGGTTGTATGTAACACATGCCGTTGTTGTCGCGGTAAAAAGCGCTGCGCAGTTCTTTCCGTTCAGGATCGGGACGGAGGAAAAGTTCCGTTCCGCCGGGTTTGTAGTTGGCATTGCTCACACGGTCGCTTTGCAAGCGAAAACTTCTAAGGTCGAGCCAGCGCCATTCCCTTCCCGCGGGGAAAACCGCCTGTTGTTCCGTATTGTATTCCAGCACATTTTGCCGCACGAAAGTGGGCACAAGATTAGTGACCGCATTGTCCCAGCGGTTGTTCTGTAAAATAAACACTTTCACCTGCTGGTTGGGCACCGAGGCCTGAAGGGAGCCAATGTTCACCGAAAACTGAATTTTCTGGTGCGTTCTGAAAATATTCCCGTTAAAGGGCTGCTGTACATGGGCGGCGATCTTCGCTACGGGCTGTACCACCAGGAAACGTTTGGTGAAAGCCATTTTCGAGGTATCACCATTCAGGTAAACCTTCAAAATATAATTGCCTGAACGGGACGGCACCATATTGCGGTCGGGCAATTCGGCCTGGTAATGGGTATACCTTGTGAGGGCTATGGAAGCGTTCCTGTAGGTGCTGATTCTGGTTTGCGAGAAGCCTTTGATGAAATCCATGCTGTTGAGTATGGCCGGCGTCCAGTCTGCATTACACAGTTGAAACGTATAATAATAGTTCTTCACATCGGCATCCAGGTCATCGAAATGAAGTTCCAATCTTTCGGAGCTGCCCAGGGTGAGAATGGGATAGCCCGTCTGGTTACCGTAAGGATACAGTTTAACCGAAGCAATATTGGGGAGAAAGGTGTTTTCTTCTATCGGCTGCGCGCGCAGCGTTCCTGCAAGGCATATCAGTAATAATACGGCTGTAACTCTCATGAATCGGGATAAAGGAGATAAATATAGTTTGTTTGTATGAATTGCACTAAGTTTGAGCGGTACTAAAATCATGCCGTTTGGGTGTTGCAGGTTTTATAGCGCAGCGCATCGCGTTCAACAAACAGAAATCGTTTTCCAGGTTCATCATCCGGCTGGCAATAGCCGCCACCACGGTGAGCGTGGCCGTTATGATTGTTACGTTAGCGATGGTGAACGGCTTCCAGGAAGTGGTGAGCCAGAAGGTGTTCAGTTTCTGGGGCCATGTGCGCGTGCAGCATTTTGAACCCAGCAAGGTCACCATTGCGGAAGAACTGCCCATCCAGCGCAACGATACCGTGTTGCGAACCCTTCAAAATAATCCCGCCATTGCCACCATTCAAACGTTCGGTACCCGCTACGCGATGCTGAAGAAGAAGAACAGTGAAAACATGGAAGGCGCACTGTTGAAAGGGGTGGAAAAAGAATACAACTTCAATACGCTGAACGGCTTCCTGAAAGAAGGACGCTGGATCAAATTCCAGGATTCCAGTTTCAGCAACGAAATCAATATTTCGGCTTATACAGCCAAACAACTTGATGTGAAGGTGGGCGATACACTGATCCTTTTCTTTATCCAGGCCAACAGCACCACTCCCCGTGCGCGTCCGCTGAAAATAGCAGGCATCTTTAAAACGGGCATCGAAGAATACGATAAATCCTATGCCATCGGCGACCTGAAACTCATTCAGAAACTGAACGATTGGCAACCTGACGAAATCGGCGGCTACGAAATATTCCTCAAGGACTATGAGCAGATGGACTCCGTAAGTTACCAGATTTACGAGGAACTACCCGCCGCCTGGAACAGCCGTACCATCCGGGAAATTTACCCCAACATCTTCGACTGGCTGAACATCCAGAACATGAACAAAGGCGTGGTGATCACCATCATGATCGTGGTGGCCATCATCAACCTCATCACCTGCCTCAT
>CAMLRX010000084.1 GCA_946482545.1 uncultured Flavihumibacter sp.
CACCTGCCCATCGACTGGCCGCTGCCCGGAGGAAGCAGGTACATTAACCTCGGCGACTGGATCAAGTATTACAGCTATGCCGTTTTTGATGGCAACCATCTTTCACTCGAGTACCACAAGGCTTGAAAAAACTGATCACATATCTGTTGGCCCTGTTTATCGGAACACCATTCGTCCAGGCGCAAACACCGGAACTTATCAGAGAAATTCACGGTGATTTCATTGATTTTACCACTGATAATATTGGGAATACTTACCTGCTCACCCGGCAAAACCAATTGAAGAAATACAATCCCGATGGCGATTCCCTTTCTGTTTTCAACGATGTGAAACGTTTCGGAAAACTGTATTCGATGGATGCCTCCAACCCGTTGAAACTCGTACTCTATTACCGCGATTTTTCCACTGTGGTTGAACTGGATCGCCTGCTGAACGTACGCAATACCATCGACCTGAAAAAGCTGAACATCTTCCAGCCCAAAGCGGTCGGGCTTTCCAACGACAACAACATCTGGGTGTACGATGAACTGGAAGCGCAACTCAAAAAGATCGGTCAGGACGGAACCCTGCGCAGCGCCACCACCGATCTGCGTCAGGTACTGGATTCACTGCCTTCACCTTCCGTACTCACCGACCAGGACGCGTTGGTTTACCTCTACGACACCACAAAAGGGGTTTACTTATTCGACTATTTCGGAACCCTGAAAAACAGGTTGCTGTTCCGCGGCTGGCAGGATTTCCAGGTGCTGGGAAAATTCATTTTCGGCAGAAAAAACACTATACTTTACCGTTATGAAACCGGATCTTTGCAATTGCAGGAACAAAACCTGGAAGCAATATTGCAGGATGTTCTGAAATTAAGGGTGAACATGCAAAGGCTGTATGTACTGCATCCCGGTAAATTACAGGTGTACAGATTGTAACGAAGCACATTGATATGCAAGATTTTCTCGACTTTAAAATATTTGACAACACGATCCAGGCTTATGGTATCGTGGCGCTGAGCATCATTGCTGCGGTGATCCTGAAGCGCATTATTTCCAAATACCTCGCCAACCTTCTTTTTAAGGTAATCAAGGGTTTGGCGAAAGGGGTAGACAGACAATCTTTCGTGAACCTGGTGGTGCAGCCGCTGGAAGTATTCATCGTGGTGCTTATCATGGTGGTGGCATTCGATAAATTGAATTACCCGGCGGTATTGGATGTGAAGATTTACAAGATCAGTCTGAGGCAACTCATCGATACGGTTTCCGTTTCCACCATTATCGTGATGTTCATCTGGCTGTTGTTGCGGATCATGGACTTCATCGCGCTGATCCTGCACCAGAAAGCCAATAAAACACTGGATCAGACCGATAACCAACTCATCGTATTCTTCAAAGACTTCTTCAAAGCCGTACTCGTGATCATTGGCGGGTTACTCGTGCTGCAATTCGGCTTCAACAAGAACGTGGGCAACCTCCTCACAGGACTTAGTATTGCTACGGCCGCTATTGCCCTTGCCACCAGGGAAAGTCTGGAAAACCTGATCGCGTCCTTTATCATCTTTTTCGATAAACCATTTACCACGGGTGATGTGGTGAAAGTGCACCAGGTTACGGGAACGGTAGAAAAGATCGGCCTGCGCAGCACACGCCTCCGTACCGACCAGAAAACTTTCGTGACCGTTCCCAACAAACAAATGGTGGACTCGATCATGGACAACCTCACCCTCCGCACCCAGCGCCGTGCCGATATACGGCTTGCGGTGAGCCTGGAAACCAGTCCGGATAATATGAAGGAACTGGTGGATGGTATCCGTAAAATTTTGTCAAAGGAGGAAATCGAAAGCAGTACCGTATTCTTCACCGAGATAGGTTCCAACGGATTCGTGGTCCCTATTGAATTTTATACTGCCACCATTTCAATGGATGAATTCAATGAATTGCGCCAGGAAGTAAACCTGCGCATCCTACAATTGGTGGCCGCACTCGGTATTGAGCTGGCCGGTGTGAATACGGATATCCGCATCATCAATGAACCTTCGGGAGAAACACAAAGACCGATTCTTTAACGGGGAAGTAACTCAGCGAGGTCCTTATCGAATTGACCCGAAGTACCGTATTCCACTACGCGGCCCAATTCTTTTCCGTTCTTCAGTACAATGAAAGTGGGCACACGCGTGACGTTGAACAACGTCGTAAGGTTGCCGAGTGCTTTCTTATAATGATCCACGCCCACCAATGTGATGGATTCGTTTGGAATCCCCGCCGCATCGGCCAGCGCGAGAAATTTGGGAAGCAGCTTACGTGTATCACCGCACCAGGTACCGAAGAACACAAAAAACTGAACGGAATCTTTATTGGCTTTGAAACGTTCCACAATGGCCGCATCTGGCTGATAGCCTGTCCGGTTATTGATGACCCAGGCGAAGGCCGTATCCTTTTCCAGGACGGACCTGTCGGCAAGTCCTTTGATGATCTTGTGTTTAAACTGAACATACGACTCGTACCCCTGTGAAAAAACAGGGAGCGTTACCGTGATAAGCAGGATGAGGAACAGTGTTTTTCTCATGATAAGTTTATTGGAGCTCCCGCGGTGCGGCAAAAAAGTCGGTGCCACCGACGTTGTTTTCCCCGGATGCCCACCGTGTTTTAAACGTTCCTTTCCAGGTGATTTTCTGATTACGTTTTTAAAGATGCAAATCCTTAATTAACCCAAATCGGCTTTCATCTGAAGTAAAAATCCGCGTATTCTTTTCAGGGATTGTTCTATCTCGAAATTTTTCTCCGCCTTTTTCCGGTTGTTCTTCAGGAAGTCCTTCGCGCCCTCAATGGTAAATTTCTTGAGCCGGAGGAGGTTATGGATCATGTGGAGGTTCTTCACGTCAATGGGACGGAAAAGCCTGTCGCCCTTGCGGTTCTTTTTCGGGCGGATGATGTCGAATTCAGTTTCCCAGAAACGGATGAGCGAGGTGTTCACGTTGAACATCTTGGCCACTTCTCCGATCCCGTAATATTGTTTTTTGAACAGTTGCTCGTCTTCCGGAATTTCCACCATTTCCGCTTCCGCCATCATTTCGCGGATCGATTTGCGGCCCCTTTTGCTTTTGTTTTCCGCGGCGGCTTCTTTCTTTTCTTTCACCCGGACGATCACCACTGGTTTTGCATCCGTACCGGTAGAAGGTTTGGAGAACATCGGAATTTCAAATACTTCTTCATCGTCGCTGGTATCAGCTTTCTGGAAATAAGCAATTGAAACCTGTTTTTCAATACCCGATTCTTCTTCCGGCGCATCAGGTTCCAGTTCAAATTCTATTGGACCATCATCTTCAGGTTCGGGTTCTTCATCGAAAAACACGATACCTTCTTCATTGGCCTTAGAAGTTTCAGGATTTTCTTCGGCCACTGAAATGTTTTTCTCCGTTCCCACTGCTGCAGGAGCGGACACTTCTTCCGGTTGTTCGGTTACTATGGTTGTGGATGCTTCAGCAGGAATATCTGTAGACACCTCTGCTGATATAGTATTTTCTTCTGTAACAAATGCGATTTCTTCTTCCGAAACATGTTGTTCTGCTTCGATAATCGCAATTGTTTCTGAAGCTTCTTCCTCCGCTAAAATTTCTTCTTCCGCTACCATTTCAGGAACCGCATTATTTTCTGCTGAAGCCGCTTCGTCTGCCGACTCCTCCTCCAAAACAGCTCCTTCAGCAACTTCTTCGGAAGCCAGCGTTTCTTCCACAACGGGCGCTTCTTCTATTACTGCCTGAGGCATAGAGGAAGGAACAACTTCTTCAGTTGCTGAATCTGGGATTTCGGTACTATCAGGTGCGGCAGATGGCGTATCGGCTAATGCCAATGTTTCCTCCGCCAGTATCTTATCCGGCGGTGGCGGTGTTAATCTTCTGAAACTATTATTGGTATTGCCTTTTGCGGATTCCGGCTGCGAGGAGCGCATTGCGCCGTTTCCGTTGGCGGACGATTTTTTTTCTTCCGGCGCAGCGGTGGTTTCAGGCTGTGCGGGAGAAAATCCGAAATCCAAACTTATCTGAACAAACCCCATGCGCCAAAAATAGTATAAATGTTAGATGAGCGGTGCGGATTGCGGCGCGAGTTTTCTCCAATTATTCAACATTCTGCGCTAATCGAAACTCTGGTTACCGGCGGCGGCCATTTTCAGCATGCGGTCGAATTGTTCGGGAGAAAGGTCGTTGTAGAAATAATAGATGGGATCCACTTTTACACCATTCCGGTGCACTTCGTAATGCAGGTGGGGGCCGGTGGATTTCCCCGTGCTGCCCACATAACCGATAATTTCTCCACGTTTTACTTTCTGGCCGTTCCGCGCTTTGATCTTATACAGGTGACCATACAGCGTTTCGTACCCGTAACCATGGCGGATCACCACGTGGTTGCCATACCCGTTTCCGAGGTTACCGGCCACACTGATGGTACCGTTGGCGCTGGCGTAAACAGGGGTGCCTTGCGGGGCGCTGAAATCAAGTCCGGCGTGGAACTTGGTCATCTTATAAATAGGATCGATCCGGTAGCCGAAGCCGGAGGCGAGGCGTTTGAGATCGGCATTGCTCACGGGTTGAATGGCCGGCGTGCTGGCCAGCAGGTCCTCTTTGTTTTTGATGAAGCCCTCAATATCGCCGTAAGATTTTTTCTGCGCATCCATCCGTGCCGTGAGGTTTTTGATGGAAGAAGCGATAGAGCGGGCGAGTTGTATATCGTTCAGACTGGCCACGAGTTGTTCTTCTTTTTTCTGTTCCAGTTGCTTGGCACGGGCGCTGTCGGGGATGGGATTGGCTTCAAAAATGGAGCGATAGACCTCGTTGTCGCGGGTTTCCAGTTCGCGGAGCCGCGTGTTCAGGTCTCTGATCTGTTTATCAAGAAGTTCATAATCATCTTTCATGGCCTCATTCTCAGCCCGCAGCATTTTTTCTTTGGGAGAATCCAGGTACTGGAAAGCGATGGCCACGATAATAAAAGCGGTAACAATGGCGGCTGCAAGGAATCCCAGCACCCGCAACAACTTTACACGAAGCGGCACTTCCAGCTTTTCGTAGCGGAGGGTATGGGTGTTGTAATAATATTTTACTTTTTTCATGCGGGGCCTTTCGTTCCGGTTCTGCTCCTTACAGCAAATTCTACGCCTTAAAACTATACCTTTGCACCACTTCCGGGCCGAAGTTTACAAATATATTGGCATAGCCGGGAATTTACAACGCATTTATTTACAAAGTTTATGACTACGAGCGCAGCGATCAGGCAGCAATTTCTGGATTTCTTTCAATCTAAAGCGCATACCATCGTGCCATCGGCACCCATCGTTATAAAAAATGACCCCACCCTGTTGTTCACCAACGCGGGCATGAACCAGTTCAAGGATTATTTCCTGGGCAACCGCACCGCGCCTTCTCCCCGCGTGGCTGATACGCAAAAATGTTTGCGGGTGAGCGGGAAACACAACGACCTGGAAGAAGTGGGCGTGGATACCTACCACCATACCATGTTCGAAATGCTCGGTAACTGGAGTTTTGGTGATCCAAACAATCCTTCGGCCGGTTATTTCAAGAAAGAAGCCATCGCCTGGAGCTGGGAACTGCTTACGGAGGTATATAAAATTCCGAAAGATCGCCTGTACGTTACTGTTTTTGAAGGGGATGCGAAGGAGAACCTGCCTTTTGATGAAGAAGCTTTTTCCGAATGGAAGCGTTGGATCGCGGAGGAAAGGATTCTGAAGGGAAATAAGAAGGACAACTTCTGGGAAATGGGCGATACCGGTCCCTGCGGTCCCTGCTCTGAGATTCATGTGGATTGCCGCAGCGCTGAGGAACGTGCCGCCGGAGACGGAAGCAAGCTCGTAAATGCCGACCATCCGCAGGTGATCGAAATCTGGAACAATGTATTCATGCAGTTCAACCGCCTGAAAGACGGTTCCCTGCAACCGTTGCCCGCAAAACATGTGGATACGGGAATGGGCTTTGAACGACTGGTACGCGTGCTCCAGGGCAAACAAAGTAACTACGATACCGATGTGTTCACCGGCACTATTGCTGAAATAGAAAAGATCACGGGCAAGAAATACGATTTCAGCGATACCAAAGAAGCCATTGCCTTCCGCGTGTTGTCCGATCATATCCGCGCCATCGCTTTCACGATCGCCGACGGACAACTTCCTTCCAATACCGGAGCGGGTTATGTGATTAGAAGGATATTGAGAAGAGCCGTCCGCTATTATTATTCTTACCTCGATTTCAAAACGCCGTTGTTGTTTCAACTGATGCCCGTGCTGGCAAAGCAGTTTGAAACAGTATTTCCTGAACTCCACAACCAGCTTGAGTTTGTAAGCAAAGTGGTGAAGGAGGAAGAAGAGGCGTTTTTGAGAACGTTGGATAAAGGTTTGAAAAGACTGGACGATCTGTTCGCCAATACCAAAGAAGGTACTGCGCTGAATGGCGCTTCTGCTTTCGAACTATACGATACCTACGGCTTCCCGCTCGATCTTACCAAACTGATCGCTTCAGAAAAAGGGTATGCTGTGGATGAACCTGGTTTTGAAGCAGAAATGCTGCAACAGAAAAACCGCTCCCGCGCCGCAACCGCCGTAGATGCCGAAGATTGGACCATCCTGGACGAAGACGCTTTCTCCGAGTTCGTGGGCTATGATACCTTGGAGATCAGAACGAAAATTGTAAAGTACCGTAAAGTGAAGGCCAAAGGAAAAGAAGGTTTCCAGATTGTATTGGAGGCTTCTCCTTTCTACGCTGAAAGCGGCGGACAGGTAGGTGATACCGGCGAACTTGTTTCAGGAGAGCAGCGTATAACCATAACCGATACAAAGAAAGAAAACAACCTGGTGATCGTTTTCGCCGATGAAGTACCCGCTGACACTAAGGCGCCCGTTATGGCCATTGTGGACAAGGCCCGCCGCGAAGCCATCACCCTGCACCATTCCGCCACACACCTGATGCACGCCGCGCTTCGTGAAGTACTTGGCACGCATGTGGCGCAGAAGGGTAGTCTGGTGAACGCAGGCCAGCTTCGTTTCGATTTCTCCCATTTTTCCAAAATGAGTGATGAGGAAATCCAACGCGTGGAAGACCTCGTGAACAAAAAAATCCGGGAGAACATTCCTGTTGTGATCAAAGAAATGCCGAAAGACGAAGCCATTGCCATGGGCGCGATGGCGCTGTTCGGTGAAAAATACAGCGATACGGTGCGCGTGGTGATTATGGATCCCACTTATTCCATTGAACTCTGCGGCGGAACACATGTAGGCGCCACGGGAGAACTCGGTTACTTCCTAATACAGTCTGAGTCTGCGGTAGCGGCCGGTGTGCGCAGAATCGAAGCCCTTTGCGGAGCAGCCGCCACCACACAGTTAAGGGAGCAGCAGGAAACCCTGAAAAAAGTGAAAGAAACTTTCAAAAATCCCAAAGACCTGATTCGCGCAGCAGAACAACTGCTCCAGGATAATTCAGATTGGAAAAAGAAAGCGGAAAAGATGGAAGCGAAACTGCTTACCATCCTCAAAGATGAACTCGTACAGCAGAAGGAAATGCTGGGTGATATTGAATACATCGGCACCACGGTGGAAGTGAGTGGTATGGAAGCATTGCGCAAACTGGCCATGGACCTGAAACCCGCGCTGCCCAATGGTGTGGCAGTGCTTTCCGCAGTTGTGGAAGGTAAACCACAAGTGGCAGTACTGGTAGCCGACGGATTGGCAGCACAGGGAACAGAGGCGCCAAAAATTATAAAAGAATTAATAACCCCTTTGATCAAAGGCGGTGGCGGCGGACAAAAGACGCTGGCAACGGCGGGAGGGCAGGACACAGCACGTGTACCCGAAATTTCTGCCGCAGTTAAATCGTGGATACTGGATCAAAAGTGGTAACTTGAACTGCCGCAAACGTTCGTTGGAATAATGTTTGAAGACGGAATGGCAAATTGGAAATAACAGCATGGCATATATAGACGGACAGTTGACGGCACACCCCTACGACAGAGACAAAGGCTTGCTAATTGAAAAAAATCGAGAAATGATCATTCTCCCGGACTCTGAGCGCCTGCTGTTCCGCAGGTTCACCATGAACGACGCGCCGCTTATTTTCGACCTTAACAGCGATCCGGAAGTGACCATGTTCACCCACGACCCCATTACAAAACCTGAACAAGCTACCCGCATCCTCCGCGATGTGATCATTCCCCAATACGAACAATACGGTTACGGCAGATGGGCCGTTCATGCCAGAGAAGACGACCGCTTTATCGGTTACTGCGGCCTTAAATACCGCAAGGAAAGGGCTGAAACCGACCTCGGCTACCGCTTCCTCCGCAGTGAATGGGGGAAAGGATATGCTACAGAAGCCGCCCTCGCCTGCATCCGTACAGCGTTTGAACAACTGCACCTCGACCGTATCGTGGCCCGCGCCGATGTGCGCAATACACCCTCCCTCAATGTGCTCGAAAAATGCGGTCTCAAAAAGATCGGATTCGATACTGTAGACGGAAGCCTCGTGAAATCCTACGAACTCCTCGCAGAAGATTTCCCGTTCCACCAACCACAATCCCCGCTTTACCGCTCATCAATTTAACAATTCCGAAATCTTTCGTATTTCAAATTATTCCCTACATTTGATCTACTAAACATTTCGTAATTAAAAAATGTAACAATGGAGAAAGTTATACGTCTCATGTCTGCCGGAATGCTCATGGCAGGTATGATGACCACTGTACCGGCCCTGGCGCAGCAGAAAGAAGTAGTGGTGGAAGGAAAGAAAATTCAGGAAGACATCGTGATCCGCAAGAAAGGTGATTCCAAAGAAAAACTGACCGTGGTGATCGATGGAGATAAGGTAACCATTAACGGAAAACCAGCTGATGAATACAAAGGAGAAAATGTTATGGTGATCAAACAAAGAAACGCTTTCGAGCCGCTCAACTTCAATTTCAACCAACTGGATATGGTGAAAGTGGCAGGCATGGGCAACAAAGCCGTACTGGGTGTGGTAACCGAAAAAGTGACCGAGGGCGCTAAAATTACCGAAGTTACCAAAGCTTCAGGCGCTGAAAAGGCCGGGCTTAAAGCCGGAGATGTAATCACTGGCATCAATGATAAAAAAATTGAATCACCAGACGATCTCGTTAAAGCGATTGGTGATTTCAAGGCCGAAGAAAAGATTACCGTAAAATATAAAAGAGACGGAAAGGCCGCCAGCACCAGTGCCACGCTGGGCAAAAGAGAGACTTCTTCTATCAGGTATTACAATGCAGTTCCGGGTATTGAACTGGAGGGCCGCATTATGGAAGACCACTTGCGCGCGCAGGGATTGAATGAAAGAAGACGCATCACCACCATACCCGGCAGACCCGGCACCATCACCTGGACCAATGTTGATCGTCCAAAACTGGGTGTTTCCGTACAGGACACAGAAGAAGGTAAAGGGGTGAAAGTAATTGATGTGGACGAAGGTTCACCCGCCGCTTCAGCAGGTATTAAAGAAGGAGACATTATCCTGACTTTCGAAGGAAAAGAGGTGAACGACGCGGCAGTGCTCTCCAATATGGTAAAAGAAGCCAAAGACAAAAAAGTTATAGCCCTGAAAATGACCCGCGATGGCAAAACCATTAACGCGGAAGTAAAAGTGCCGAGGAAATTGAAGACAGCAGACCTCTAGGAGGAATTTTAAATGTTGAATGTTGGATGTTGGATCGGGATTCATCCCGGTTGAACATCCAACATTCTTTTTACCCCCCATTCCCCATTAATAACTAATTTTACTGCCTTCAAAACAATACTATGGGGTTACCATACGACAAGTATGAGGTGGTGATAGGGCTGGAAGTGCATGCGCAGCTTTTAACGGAAAGCAAACTCTTTTGCGGCGACAGCGCGGCTTATGGCGGTGCGCCCAATACGCACATCAGCCCGGTTACCCTCGCGCACCCCGGTACGCTCCCCAAAATGAACCGGAAAGCCGTGGAGTACGCCATCCGCCTGGGACTGGCCTGCGGCTGCGGCATTGAGCGGTATAATTATTTCGCCAGGAAGAACTATTTCTACCCCGATCTTCCCAAAGGATACCAGGTTTCCCAACATACCACACCGATATGTGTAGGTGGCCACGTCACCATCCGTACGGCTGAAGGTACCCGCCAGGTTCAACTGAACCGCATCCACATGGAGGAAGACGCGGGTAAAAGTCTGCACGATGTGGATGAAGCCTATACTTCCATCGACCTTAACCGCGCAGGCGTGCCCTTGCTGGAAATCGTGACGGAGCCTGACCTCCACAGCGGGGAAGAAGCATACGCCTACCTTACCGAATTGCGCAAACTCGTACGTTATGTGGAGGTGTGCGATGGCAATATGGAAGAAGGAAGCATGCGTTGCGACGCGAATATCTCCATAAGGCTGAAAGGAGAAACGGCGCTGGGCACCAAAGTGGAAGTGAAAAACCTGAACTCCATCAGGAACGTAAAGAAGGCCATTGAAGTAGAAATAAAACGACTGGTGGAGTTGGTGGAATCCGGCGGCACCGTGATCCAGGAAACCAGAAGCTTTGATGCGGCGAACGGTACCACCTTCTCGCTCCGCACCAAGGAAGAGGCCAACGATTACAGGTATTTCCCTGATCCAGACCTAACGCCCTTCCACCTCACGGAGGAATTTATTGAAAACATCCGTTCCGGGATGCCCGCTTTACCCGAAGAAAAAGTGGCACAATACATGAACGGGTATATGTTGCCCGAATATGATGCGCGGCAACTGGCAGACGAAAAAGAAACGGCGGCTTACTATGATGCGGTGGTGGCCGCTTTCCCCGAAGGAGCGAAGTTCCATAAACAGGCGGCCAACTGGTTACTCGGACCTGTAAGATCCTGGCTGAATGAACATGGCGGGAACATGAGCGCTTTCCCGGTAACCCCCGAAAAATTGGTGGCGCTCATTGAATTGGTGGAAGATGGAAAAGTAAACTTCTCCATCGCACAGCAGGAAATCCTCCCCGAAATGATTATTTCGGCAGACAAAATGCCGATGGACATTGCCGTTGCCAAAAATCTCATCCAGGAAGGAGATGCGGATACACTGAAAATTTGGGTGGAAGAAGTAATGGCGGAAATGCCCGATAAAGTGAACGAATTCAGGAAAGGAAAAAAAGGACTCATCGGCCTGTTTGTGGGAGAAGTGAAAAAGAAATCCAAAGGAAAAGCCGACCCCAAACGGACCAACGATATTTTACTGGAATACTTAAACAACAAATAAAAATTGACCAATGAGCAGAAGGTTGCTGGCGATGATGATGGTAACAGGTGCTTACCTGCTGGTATCTTGTAGCGGAAAAGATAAAGACGCTTTCGAGGTTACCGGCACAGTTAAAAACTCAAAAAGTGCGAACGTTTTTCTCCAGGAAATCCCCATGAACGGGAAACCTCCGGTGATGATCGATTCGGCTAAAATCGAGAATGGAAAGTTCACCCTGAAAGGACTGGGAAAAGAAGAAGGACTTTACCAGGTTGCACTCGATGCGGAACCAGGTGTACTGATCGTGAACGATGAGCCGGAAATTTCCATGGAACTGGACATGTCGAAGAAGAATGATTTTTATACCGTGAAAGGCTCTCCGGCCAGCGAATCGCTCCGCAAATTCGTTTTCGGTTACACCGCGCGCCAGGAAGACCTGCAGCCTTTGTTCATGCAGGTAGACAGTATCCAGAAATCCGGTGCTTCCGATAGTATTGTAGGCTTGGCGGTTCAAAAAAGAGAAGCTGGTATCCAGGAGTTTAACGGTTTTCTGAAAACAACGCTGAAGGAAGAAAAAAGTCCTTCCGTATCCATATTCGTGCTGGGTATGGCCGCACGTTCCATGGAACCCGCCGAACTGAAAACCGCGTTGACGGATATCTCTAAAAAGTTTCCTGACCATGCTGGTGTTAAGGCCGTGAAAGAAACTTTCGAGCAGCAGTTACTGGCTTTCGAAAAACAACAGCAGGCCATTAAAGACAATTCCATGGTAGGGCAACAGGCGCCCGCGCTTTCCATGCCCGATGTGAACGGGAAAAACGTTACCCTCGCCGATTTCAAAGGCAAATATGTACTGGTCGATTTCTGGGCAAGCTGGTGCGGCCCCTGCCGCCAGGAAAATCCCAATGTTGTGGCCGCTTACAACAAATACAAAGGGAAGAACTTCACCATTCTCGGCGTGTCGCTGGATGAGGACAAAGCCAAGTGGCTCGAAGCCGTGAAAGCCGACCAACTTTCCTGGACCCATATCAGCGACCTCAAAGGCTGGGAAAGTGCTGCCACTACCACCTATAAATTCAACGGCATTCCGTTCAATGTACTGGTGGATCCCTCCGGCAAAATCGTAGCCGACAATTTAAGAGGCGCCGCACTGGATCAAAAACTGGCCGAACTCCTCCAATAAATTATACCGGTGCGGGAAGTTGTTCCGCCAGGATACGGTTGATCTCGCCGCACCTGTCAAATATCATCATGTGCCCACCATCTTTTATAAGGTGCGTGGGCTTACTTTTTCCAATAGGCAACAACCAGTCGCCAGTACCGTGAATATGGATGTAATCTGCTGAGCCGGGTTCTCCCTTCCAACCCAGCACAGCTTCCATGCCCCAGCGGATGAACGTTGGATCACTTTCTTTGATCACCTGCCAGATCAGCTTTTTATCAGCCGGTGATTCCCTGGTGAAAAACCTTTTCAGGTAGGAACCTGCTTTCAATATGCTGATCGGCGCCACACTATGCAGTTTCAACCTGCCCGCCAAACGGAAATACCCGGGCAGGAACTTATAAGAAGGCATACTGGAAATAAGAATAGTTCTTTCCGGATGCAGCGACCTGCTTATTTCCGTGGCCATCATCCCACCCATGGATAAACCAATCAAAACGAAAGGTTGTGTCTGGTCTATACGCGCCGCCAGCCGAAGCGCATAAGAAGACAATGACTCATGTTGATGTGGCGGTATCCAGTCGAGGGGAATCTTCTTATAACCCGGGGGAAGTTCCAGGTGAAGAAAGGCCCGGCTGTCCGCTCCCAATCCGCTGATGAGGTAGGCGTTCATGTTTCAAATATACAAAACACGACAGGCCGTTATGCTGTACGGTGATTAAAACAAGGTTAACCCGGTGTTTTAACCCAACCCCGTTCCGTTAAAAAACAACAAGGCCATCTCTGCTGAGACGGCCTTGCGTGTTTTCTCATGTGTCCGCTACCTGTACTTATTTACAATAACGTGCTGGGACAAACGTAGTCTGTTACCTTTAGTTTCCCACTTTCTTTAATGGCTTTGAAACCACCTTTCACATCTATAAGATTGTCGTATCCACGTGCCCGCAGGATCGAGTTGAATATCATGGAACGATAGCCCCCGGCGCAATGCACGTAATAGGTTTTGTTTTTATCTACCTGGGCCATGCTTTCATTGATAAAGTCCAGCGGCGCATTTTCTGCATCCACCACATGTTCGCTCAGGTATTCGCTGTTCTTGCGTACGTCCAGGATGTTCACCGTTTTTTCACCGGCGATTTTTGCGAATTCTTCTACAGAAATAGACGTGATTTTATCAGTTTCCATACCGGCTTTTTCCCATGCTTCAAAACCGCCTTCCAGGTAACCGATGGTGAAATCATATCCTACCCTTGCCAGGCGGATGATCACTTCTTCTTCCCGGCCTTTGTCGGTCACCAGCAGGATTTGTTGTTTGATATCGGGGATCAGCGTGCCTACCCAGGGCGCGAAATTCCCGTCAATACCGATATTGATGGCGTTGGGAATAAATCCTTGCGCGAACACCTGCGGATCGCGGGTATCAAGGATAAGTGCGCCGGTTTCATTAGCCGCTGCTTCAAAGGCTGCAGGTGAAAGCGCGTGCTGACCGCGTTCCATCACTTTATCAATGCTGTCATAACCTTGTATATTCATCATTACGTTCAGCGGGAAATAGGCAGGGGGCGCCACCAGTCCGGTAGTCACTTCTTTGATGAATTCCTCCTTCGTCATATCCGCGCGCAGCGCGTAGTTCGTCCTTTTCTGGTTGCCCAGTGTATCGGTGGTTTCCTTGCTCATATTTTTACCACATGCACTTCCTGCGCCATGGGCGGGATACACGGTAATATCGTCGTTCAGTGGCATGATCTTGTTGCGGAGCGATTCGTACAAATGCCCGGCCAGCATATCCTGTGTGAGTTCCGCTTTTACTTTTTGGGCCAGGTCGGGACGGCCAACGTCACCAATAAAAAGCGTGTCGCCGCTGAAGAGCGCCGTGTCCTTGCCGTGCTCATCTTTCAGGAGGTAACAGGTACTTTCCATGGTATGGCCCGGTGTGTGCAGCACTTTAATGGTTACCTTGCCCAGCTTCAGTTCCTCGCCATCTTTTGCGCTATAAAAATCGAATGAAGGCTGCGCGTTCGGTCCGTACACGATTTTTGCGCCTGTTTTCCCGGCCAGATCAATATGTCCCGAAACAAAATCAGCGTGGAAATGCGTTTCCAGCACATATTTAATCTTCGCGCCATTGCGTTCCGCCTTTTGGATATAAGGTTCCACTTCGCGGAGCGGATCTATAACGGCGGCCTCGCCTTCACTTTCAATGTAGTAAGCGCCCTGCGCCAGGCATCCGGTATAAATTTGCTCTATTTTCATGGTGTTCATTTTTTATGGAACAAATGTCGGAGATGATTGGTTCTCCAAACGTGATATGTGTCACGTAAGTGCCTGATCTGTGTTGGGCGTGTCCCGCCCCATTGCGAGGCACGAAGCAATCACGAGGCACGAAGCAATCACGAGGCATAAATCAACCACGAACTACGAAACAATCTTCAGGTACAAACCAACCCCCCGGTTACTAATTTGTGCCAGGGGCCGGGCCGGGCTTTCCGCTGCAAGTCCTCCCCGCCTTAAAAAGTTCAGTATAAATTACAAGTTAGTGTCAAGGCGGGTGCGGGCTTTTCGCTGCAATCCCTCACGCGGCCTCGCCCCGCCCCCTCTCCGCGGGGAGAGGGGCATAGTTCATCGGAATCGAATAATATCGGGGGCACAAAAATGTTTTGAAAGTTGTTTGGGAACCAGTTCATATTGGGTGTTATCATTTCGCTTCAATCCGTTGTTTTCTCTTATTCCAATCGGTGATTATACCGAGCAGGAACAATAAAAAATTCAGTGGTAAAAATGTAGTTTCGAATAATCAGCATTACCATTGGTATTTGTAGGTGCTGATAATATCCGGGTGAAAGATTGCCTATCTTGTAGCGTTTCTTTTACCAGGATACTGCACCGATTGCCGCATCTTCAACAACAAAAAAATGAATGATAAAGACCTTACACGGCTTTCCAGGCTAACTGCCATGCTCACTTACTTTCAGACTAAAAAACTGATGACCGCCATAGAACTGGCAGAAAAGTTTTCGATCAGTAAACGAACGGTTTACAGGGATGTTAAAGCGCTGGAAATGGCCGGTGTTCCTATTCTTACTGAAGAAGGAAAGGGTTACATGTTGATGGAAGGATACCGCATTCCGCCGGTAATGTTTTCAGAACAGGAGGCCAATGCGCTGATCACCGCCGAACAAATCATACTCCGCAACAGAGATGCGTCACTCGTTAAAGATTATATGGCAGCCGTCAGCAAAATAAGATCGGTGCTCAGAACGAATACCAAGGAAAAGGCAAACCTGCTTTCAGACCGGCTCCGGTCGGCGCAGAACATCGCACACAACCGCACCAGCAATAACCTGTCTACGCTTCAACTGGCACTCACCAACTTTAACCTGGTCAGGATTCATTATTATTCGCCGGAGTCCGGTCAGAAAACAGAACGAACCGTTGAACCGTTCGCCGTTTACACTACGCAGGAAAACTGGTTGCTGATTGCTTTCTGCCGGATTAGAAACGATTACAGGGCTTTTCGGCTTGACCGTATTGAAAGGTTGCTGGTCCTGAACGAAACTTTTGAACCACATAAAATCACGTTTGAAGAATATTTTGAGTTGTGCAGAAAAAAATGTCAGACACCCTTGCCATAAGGTTGTCACAACGCCATTTTAGCTTTGTTGTATAAACAATAGGAAATGGGAATTTTATACAAACTGATGCTGCTGGCATGCACGGTGATATCCTGTTCAACTCAATTTAAAAACGAAAAAGATACGGCAAAAATGAACCATCAAACCATCGGAAGATTTTATGTGATCGGCATCTCCGTAAGAACGACCAATGCAAACGGACAATCTTCAAAAGATATTGAAGCGCTGTGGCAAAGATTCTGGGGAGAAAATATCAAGGACAAGATCGGCGGAAAAACAAGCGATGAAGTTTATGCCGTTTACACAGATTATGAAACCGACCATACCGGTCCTTACACCACAATAATCGGCGTTCCGGTGCAAACACTGGATAAAATCCCAGAAGGTTTTGTGGGCATAACCATCGAAACCGACGTGTACCGGAAGTTTGTGTCAAAAGGAAAAATGCCGGAAGCAGTTTTTAATACCTGGCTCGAAATATGGCAGAACAAGCACCTGAACCGGGCTTACAGGGCCGACTTTACCGTTCATGGTCAGCAATATTACGACGGTGAGAACGCCATAGTGGAAACCTTTATCTCCGTAAAGGAAGAACAGTGAATGCTGGAGGTGGAAATCGTATAAGTACGGGCTGTTGTGAAAAGAAACGGTTTTGAACGGATGTACGACGGTTTACAAAATCCTTCTGCTCACTTCACCTTTTAGTAAAACCACGCCTGGTTGTTTACCGTGCTCAAAACTGCCGTACCGGTTGGCTATGTTCAATGTTGCTGCACCATTGAATGTAGCGGCGCGGAGTAAGGTTTCCAGGGATACTTCCGGATACGCTTCATGTAAAGTGCGTACTTCGTTCCAGCAATCCAGTGTATGGTTGGAGGCGTAACTGTCTGTGCCAATGACGAGATGTGTATCATGTTGCAGCAACAAACGGAGGTCCGGAAGCAATTGCTGGATGTATAAGTTTGCGTTGGGGCAAAGGCAGAAGTGAAGCGCGCTGAAAGGAATGCCTGTTGCAGCAGCGGAGACTTTCATGTAATCAATATCCGCTTCCGTGGTGCATACATTGTGCACCATCAATAATTCCTGCCGCTGATTAAAATGGGGGAGCCACCATTCAATACTGTTTTTCCCGGTAGGCCGGAAAAAATCAATCGGTATACCCAATTGCGCGTAGAGTTGAAGGAAGCCGCCTTTTTTATATTGAAAGAAAAGCGTTTCGGCACTGCTTTCCTGGTTGTGGATGGAAACCAGTTGATCCGCTGTATGCTGGTTGATGATGCCGAGCAGTTCGGGGGAAACCGAATACGGTGCATGGGGTGAAACCGAATTGGGAAGCCCTGCTGTTGTAAAAGATCCTGCGGTTTTTAGGGCAAATTCTGCCCTGGCCGCAGCGCCGGAGGGTACGAACCCGGCCGTTTCCACAAAAGTGTGGTAATACAGGGAAGAATGTTGCTTTACCTCAATGCTGGCGGGTGTATTTGAGATATCGCCCACCGCAACGATGCCGTTCTCGTGCATGGTCCGGTCGGCATTGGACATGGCTTCCAGAACGGCACTGCCTTCGCTGCCCTGGTGGCGCATCACTTCCAGCAGAAAGGGAACCATTCCTGTATGCGGGGGTATCCTGTCTTTCAGAAATGAGAGTTCGAGGTGACAATGCGCGTTTACGAAACCCGGGCAAATGATCCCATCCAGTTGCGCCACATCTTCTCCCGCTTCAGCCTCGGGCACAATGTCTTCCACCGTTCCATCTTCCAGCGTAACCAATACCATTTCCCCGGAAACGAAGGATTTTCCCGTAAACAACCGATCACCTTTGAATTTTCTGTATGTCATGCCCCGAATTCAGTTAATTTTGCAATCCCTCGTTCCAACGGGGCCTAAAAATAAAGAAATCTATGTTAGATAAGCTGGAAGCGATCAAAGCCAAATTCGACGACCTGGGCGTAGCCCTCACCAACCCGGAAGTCGTGAACGACAACAAACGTTTCAGCCAGATGAGCAAGGAATACCGGAGCCTGGAAAAAATTGTACAGGCCTACCAGTCGTACCTGCGCATACTGGATGATATCGCTTTCAACAAAGAAGCTTTGAACGGAGATGACGAGGAACTGAGGGACCTGGCCAAAGAAGAAGTTGCCGGACTGGAGGAAAAAAAGCAGGAGCTGGAAGCGCATATCCGCCAGTTGCTGATTCCGAAAGATCCGCAGGATGAAAAGAATGCTATCCTTGAAATACGCGCCGGAACAGGTGGAGATGAGGCCAGTCTTTTTGCGGGCGATCTCCTCCGTATGTACATGAAGTATTGCGAGAAGCGCGGCTGGAAAACCGCGGTGCTCAGCGAAAGTGAAGGCAGTGTGGGCGGCTACAAGGAAGTAAACCTCGAAGTAGTGGGCGACGATGTGTACGGCACCCTGAAATTTGAAAGCGGGGTGCACCGCGTACAACGTGTGCCGGCTACCGAAGCCAGCGGCAGGGTTCATACCTCCGCCGCCACCGTGGCCGTAATGCCCGAAGCTGAAGAGGTAGACTTTGAACTGAATCCCGCCGATGTGAAAATGGAAACCGCCCGAAGCGGTGGCGCCGGTGGTCAAAACGTGAACAAAGTGGAAACGAAAGTAATGCTTACCCACCTTCCAACAGGCACTGTGGTAATATGCCAGACGGAACGTTCCCAGCTTGGGAACCGCGAAAAGGCCATGAACATGCTGCGGACCAAACTCTACGAAGAACAGGTGCGCAAGCAGGAAGAAGAAATCTCCCGCCACCGTAAAAGCCTTGTAAGCAGCGGCGACAGAAGCGCTAAAATCCGTACCTACAATTTCCCGCAGGGCCGCATCACCGACCACCGGATCGGGCTCACCATGTACAATATGGATGATGTACTGAACGGGGATATTCAGGAGTTGATTGATAAGCTGCAGTTCGCGGAGAATTCAGAGAAGATGGTGGAGCGGTAGTTCACGGCTACACCCCCATCACCGCCTGCAACACCTCCAACGACCGCATCGTCCCGAAATCCACCTGGTGTAACACATAAAAATCCAACACCGCGCGCATCAGCACATTACGTTGTTCCCTGTTCAACAACAAGTCATTCAACTCCGCCGGTTGCCGTGTACGCAGCAACTCAGCGATCGTTTCACTGGAAGGGGGGGCAACATACCCGCCATGTACGGGAGGCTCAGGAAAAAACTGACCTTCTTTGAGATCGAGGTAGGGGTTTAAAGTGGAGTAATTATCTGTGATCCTGTGCCCGAGAAAACTGCTGATGTGCAACGCCGCAAACAAGGGAATATTGGCCGTTTCATTTGGAGCCGCAGTATCCAGTTCCGTCAGCACATCTTCTGAAAAATAGAACAGGTCCGGAAGTGGTTCCGGTTGCTTCAGACATTTCTGCAAAAGCTCTACCAGGAAAAGACATACAGCGTTTTTCTTCACATCAAAAAACACTTCTTTGTACAGGTAACTCCAGCGTGCTTCTTTAATGCGTTGCAGATTTTTCAGGTCGTTGTGGTAAACGGCCATTTCAAGGATGGCCCCGGGCGTGTACATGCCCGCCTTGCCCTGCGCGGATTTGCTGCTGCTGCGAACGCCGTTTACAAGATACGATTGCACACCAAACAGCTCCGTGAAAATACTCACGATCACACTTGTTTCTCCGTATTTAATGGTGCGGAGCACAATTCCTTTGGTGGTATGTATCATCTTACGAGCACGATTTTTCCAGCCAGGTTCTCTTTTCTTTCTTCATCTGTAACCAGCACAAGGTAAACACCGGAAGCCACTCGGTTACCCCGGTAATCTCTTCCATTCCATACGGCCTGCCCGCCGAGCGCTTTGGTCTGGAATACCAGTCTGCCATTGGGTTCCGTGATCTTTACGATGGCGTCGCGCGGTAATTCTTTGATGGCGATGGTACCGCTATAGCCCGATGGTACCGGGTTGGGGAATATTTTGGCGGAATAGGCTTCGGTTTTTGCTTCGGTGGCGGTTCCGCGGAAGCTGCATAATCCGTTGGAGGTGGCGATGAACACTGTGCCATCCGTTCCGTTGATGGCAATGGAAAGCACATTGTTGGAAGGAAGCGGACTGTTAACTTCTGTAAAACGACTGATTACTTTATCTCCGGCAGCATCCACCAGCCAAACGCCGTTCGTGGTGCCGATCCATTTCCTGTTGGCGCCGTCTACAGCGATGGCTTTCACCTGTTCGTTCTGAAAAAGGTAGCCCGCAAAGTTGTCCTGCTGCACAATGGGGAGTACAACTTCACAATTGGTAGACAGGGCCAGGGGGGCGCACTGCATTACGCCGATGCCACGGTTGGTACCGATCCAGATGAACCCGTTCCTGTCTTTTGCGATGGTATGAACGGTATTGTCAGGGAGATTCCCGTTGCCCTGTCCGGCCCGGAACAAGCGCCAGCGGTCGTCAGCCGCTACTTCCGGGGTAATGTTGTGGTTGAAGCAAAGCAATCCGTTGCCATTGGGGGATACGATCCATAACTGACCGGCATCGTCTTCCACCATTTGTGACACAAGGTTTCCGCTTAGCGAAAAAGGTATTGGAACCGATGCAATGGTGTTGTTTTTCAACAGTACCGCGATTGGGTTTGCCGCACCGCTGGCCGCGATCCAAAGGAAGCCGTTCCTGTCGAAGACAAGACCATGTACACGTTGCTCCTGTGGGTTTTGTTGGTTGAAAGGAACGCCGGGTAAAACTACCTTGTTCCCATCCGTACGCAATTCCAGCAGGCCACTGCCTGATGATCCCGCATATATGTTTCCGTTAGTTGGATGAAAGGCTGTAACATTTGCATCCGGGAATGCCGGGGGCATATTCCCGGTTCCGGGAACATGGTTGGTCCAGGTGCCGTTGGCGTATACGCCGAATCCTGTTCTTTTGCCAGCGCCGGTTCCGTTGGGTAATACTTTTCCAAATGCCGCGGCGAGTTGTGACCCGTTGTGGCGCATGTCTCCTTCCACAATATCATAGGGGCCGTTCGGTGTAAAATCAATCGTGCCTGAACCTGCTCTTCGTTGTAGTCCGTTCTCCCTGTCAGCGATCCACCAGGCGTTATCGGAGAAGGTGATGTCTGAAGGGGCGGCGTTGGGGTAAGCGAAAACATCCTGGACTGATCCGTTTTCCGCAGGGAAAACAATACGTGTGGATTCCATCACGATCAGCCTGTTCTCCACCACTTTTATAGTGGAAATCACCTGGTCGCTTTGGTAGAACACGGTAAAAGCGCCGTTGTTTTCACGGTAGATGGTATTACCGGAACTAATGTAAAGGATGTTGTTCCAAACAGCCAGCGCCTGTATGGGCTGATCAGGAACACCCGGAACTTTTTCCCATGCAGCGAAGTTGGCAGGGTTGGCAGTTGAGGTTGCGGTTCTTAGCACGCCGTTTTCCGTTGCGGCATAAAAAAATGCAGCGGTGGGCAACAACTGGTTGATGCGTGCGGGAATACCGCCAGGAGCAGGGAGCCAGGTGTCCTGTATTTCCCTGCGTGCAAGGTCAAGTACGAGGATGCCGAAGCC
>CAMLRX010000085.1 GCA_946482545.1 uncultured Flavihumibacter sp.
CTGAAAGCGGTGATGCTGTCGTTCGGATTCTTCAACGCGTTCAGCAGGATGCTGATAAAGCGCTGGTTGCCATTGTCTTCGTTGGCTTTGTTCACGAAGGGCATGTTGATTTTTTCCCGAACATCGAGTTCCCTCCACACCCTTTGGCGGTAAACAGCATCATCTTCGCGGATGTGCTCGTAAGCCAGTGGTGTTCTTTCCTTTACCAGGTTCCTTTCGATGGCGTTGTCGTTCCGCAGTGATTTGCGGATCGTATCCAGCTTCAGTTCCGGGGGAGGCGGTGGCAACTTTTTCACTGTATCCGCGGGTGGCGGTGTATTCTGCACGGCATTGTTGTTGGCGGCAGCATTGTTGGTTGTGTTGGTCCTGGTGGTTCTGCGGCGCGTTTGCGCATCGGCAGTTTCAGCTACACCGGCAACCAGCGTAAGCAACAACAGTGATTTGATGATTCGGTTCTTCATTATACAAACGAGTTATTTCAAATTAAAGAAAATACCGGGAATAGCACGGATTTTTCCGTCGGGGCCCTGTACCCTGATCTCATCGAAGAAGATAGAGGTACCTGGGGTTGCGCGGCTGATCAGCCCTGCAGCGTTTCCGCTCCAGCGGGGACCGTCGTTGGCGAACTGCTGGTAAGAAGCAATCTCTCCACCTTTCGCACCCAGCACATAGCTGATTACTTTGAAAGGAGCATCGAAATCAGAATCTTTCAACTTAGCGATCAGACCACCCTGCGCCTTGAAGTTCGCAGAAGCCATAGCGCCACCCCCTGAACCGCCTACCATTACAACGGGATCCGGCAGTACTTTACACCTCATGGAGAAGGGCGTGGATTTGCCATCAGCGGTTACGATAATTTCAGCGGGACCGGTCTTGTTGGGGATCGCGATGTAACGGTCACCACCAACCTTTCTCAGTTCACCACCAGTGAAACGTACACTTACTTTTTCGGAACCAACGCTACCACCGGAGATGGTGAGCGGGTTCTCAACACCCTGGTACAGCACGTTCATTTTCTCGAGGAAGATGGAGGCGCCTGAGGGAGAGCCGACAGTGTATTCAATTACTTTATCGATGGTGGCTTGTGTGCCATCAGGTTTGGTATAAGTGATTTTTACCGGCACTTTGTGAGAGCCAACACCATCCACTCTTGATTTCCATACTGCAGCACCATCAGCATTGAGCGGCTGGGCTGAACCATTAATGGTGATAGAAGGCTTCGATTTACTGCTGAATGCACCAACACCTGCAGTAATTTCCAGTTCCTGACCAGGCATCAGGTAAGTAGAGTTAGTTCCGGCAAAAGCCTGGAAGGCATCATATACTACTTGTACCTGTCCGATCTGTGAGTGGAAATAATCCACCAACTGTGCTTCTGAACTTTTCACATCGTTCTGGAACTTGCTCAGGATAGTAATCGCTGCAATGGACGGGGTCATTCTGAAATAAGCGGATGACCAGTCTTTGTTCGCGGAAGATCCTGTTTCAGACTTAGGCGGATTCAGGTCGAGCGGCAATGATTTTGTGAACTCGGCCTTTTTAGTTTCATCCTTCACCAAAGCGAGCATGTTCTCTTTATATGCTTTCAGTTTGGCGAGTAGTTCCTTCCCTTTTCCACCTTCCACCATTACACGGGTGGGGGCATCCAGGTTATCTTCTTTGAAAGATTCAACGCCTTCGTGCACTTCGAGGCCAGATTCTTTTTTGAGGTTCTGTTTCAGGTCCTCAATGTAAGAGTAGAGCGCTTCTGATTCTTTTTTCGCATTGTCTGCGAAAGGTTTCCATCTTTCTGCGCGCTCCCTTGTTTCGCTGTCTTTCAGCTTCGCTTCAAAGGAGCCGTAGGTCATGTTGTTTTTGTCGGTAATGATGCGGTTGGCTTCTCCGATACTGGCGTTTACAGTCCGGAAAGCGATGATCACCTCAGCGGATACATTCAGTGCCAGCAGGGCTGTAAGCACCAAATACATCATGTTGATCATCTTCTGCCTGGGCTCTTTAGGTAGGGCCATATCTTAAACTATTTAAAGTAATTATTGTACGGTTGGTTTTTCAGGATCGGGATTCTAAAGCAAACATCTAATACTGAGAGAAAATGGCGCTTATAGCACACCCTTTGAATCATTAAGAACGGCCCTGCATGGCGTTCAGCATATTGCCATATACCTGGTTCAGGTTGCTCAGGTTTTTGGCCAGTACACCGATCTGCTCCTGTGTTTTCTTGGCATCTTCCACGCTGCCCTGCAATGCCTGCGAAGCGCTGGAAAGGTTACCATAGAATTTGTTCATGGCCTTCAGGTGGTTATTGGTATCCTGCAGTTCCAGTTCGTAAATAGTGTTCAGTGAGCCGAGGTTCTTGGTCATCAGTTGAACCTGCTCGTGGAATTGTTTTGTACCATCAGCCGCCTGGTTGAAAGCACCGAGTGAACTTGCGGCGCCCAGGTAAGCTTCTTTTACGGTACCCAGTGCTGCGGCGGCTTCTTTTGTTTTAGCGGTATAATCGCTGGTAGCGGCCACTACATTGGTCATGTCTTTCATCTGGGTAACAGTGGTACCCAGGCTTTTGAAACTTTCGCTCAATTTTTGCAAGTTGGCGGGTGTGATGTCCGCGTCCTGCATCATGTTGTCCAGTTTCGCGAGAGCGGGGTTGGAAGAACCCTGGGAAATTTTCGGCAGTGCAGCGATAAGGGGTTCCATATCGTTACCTGGAGGTGGGAGCAATGCGTAAACGATGAAGATACCTGCTTCGGTAAGCAGCCCTACGGTGAGCATGATGTCGGCAAAAGGCTTGTGAAGGATTTTTGCCCAGGCTCCGAAGATTACTACTGCGGCGCCCACACACACGATAACGTTTACGATTCTGTCAACTGATTTAGATTGTCCGGCCATGATTAGATGTTTTGATTTTTGACAAAGGGGTATTGATTTAAAATTCAGACGAAATTTAAACGGTTAGAATGGTTAAAAATTGTTCCGGGGGTCCGGGATTTTTACTTAGCGCTGCTGAACAGGAGGCAGGTCGATCACACAACGGAAACCGATGTATGATTTCGTTGTATCCTGGTACTCGTAAGAGCGGGTTCCTGTTTGAAGGAAGAAGCCTACATCTTTCCAGCTACCGCCGCGCAATACTTTACGTTTCATGCGGGGAGGATCTGTATCCTTAGCATTCCAGCGAATGTCGGGGTTCATATCGTGCTGAAAATTGTACCCACCTTCATAGTACAGGGAAGAGGTCCACTCCGCTACGTTTCCGGCCATGTTGTACAGACCGAAATCGTTGGGCCAGTAGGCATCTGCACGTACAGTGTAGAATCCGCCATCTTCAGGATAATTACCGCGGCCAGGTTTAAAGTTGGCCAGCAGACATCCTTTCTTGTTTCTCAGGTAATAGTTACCCCAGGGGAACATGGATTGTGAGCGACCACCGCGGGCAGCGTATTCCCACTCGGCTTCTGTTGGTAAACGGAAATCAGATTCGGTGATTCTCTTCTTGCTCTCCAGGAAACTGTTGAGGAACTTCGTTCTCCACTCACAGAAAGCCACCGCCTGTTTCCAGTTGATACCCACTACAGGATAGTTTCCATAAGCGGGGTGGCTGAAATAACGTTTGGTCATGGGCTCGTTGTAGGAATAAGAGAAGTCTCTGATCCAACAAAGCGTATCGGGGTAAATTCTTGTGTCTGTTTTAATGATGAAGGCAGAAACCGGGCGACTGGCGTTCTCTCTTTTCGCCGCTTCCTTCAGGTCGAAAGTTTCGGAGTGGTAGATCATTTTAGCAGGATCCAGCACTTTCTTTCCGAAAATCCTGTTTTCAGGGGTCACCATGATCGCTTCCAGCTTTTCCATGGTAGCCTTATCGCCATACTTGATGGTTTTCGCTTTGGTCCAGTCTACAAACTCTTCGCCATCCACCTGCTTCACGAAACCGAGTTGTTTCGCGGAGATAGAATCGCGGACGTAGTTCACGAACTGACGGTATTCGTTGTTGGTGATTTCTGTAGCATCCATCCAGAAGCCGTTGATAGACACCTGTTTGTTGCGCGCAGTGAAGGCATAGTTCATATCCTCATCGCTGGGGCCCATGTGAAAGGTCCCTGGTGGAATATATACCATACCCGGCGGCTTAGGTAATACATATTTACTACCAGGAGCAACGCCGTGCAACTGGCCATCGTTGGGGAGTCCGGAGGACTTGCCCAGCTTTCCGCAGCTTGCAGCCAGCAGTGCTAGTGTGGCTACGGCCATAAGATTGGCTAGGTTTTTCATTTTCATGTACTTAAAGGGTATTGGGCAAATATAATGTTTCTCAAACATCAGCTTTACAAGATTAGCGTTTAAAATTTAATTTTTCCAATCAGGTTCAACGCAATTGTATTAACGATAGGCAAGAATGTATTATTGTTTAGGATTAACATAATTTTACATTATTGATTCACAAGCAATTGCATTAATTCCTCCACCGTAAAAACCGGCTGTTTACAGGCGTATTGTTCACATAGGAAAATACGTGAACCAGCTTCTGCCGGTTTGCCCGCCATCAGGGGGTAATGATCATCTCCTTCAGCCGAAGCCTGCACCACTTTTCCGGTAATGTATTTCAATAATAGTTCCTCTAAATGACTTTCCCAGTCTGCACCCAGTATAACGATCTCTTTTAATCCATTCAGTTGTACTATTAGGCAATCCGCCCATTCCCCGAACGAAGTTGGATACCGTGAAGCCGTTTGCCCGAAACCTTCCAGCATTTTTGAGGCACGCATGCCCCAGTCCGGTTTCCCCAACAACACGGATAAGCGTAATAAGTTGCCGCAAAGCACCGCATTTCCAGATGGAACAGCGCCATCATAGGTTTCCTTTTTCCGGATCACCACATCGTCCTGGGCCGCGGATGTATAATAACAGAATACGCCTTCCTCATCGGAAAAATCCTTTAGTATAACCCCGGTGAGTACTCCGGCCTTCTGCAACCAGTTATTATCTCCTGTAAGTTCCTGCAAATCGAGCAAGCCCCGCACCCAGAAAGAAAGGTCATCCAGAAATGCCGGGTACCTGGCTTCTCCATTCTTGGCGGTATGCAGGTAAGTATAGTTGCCCGCATCAAATTGTTGCTCCAGAAAACCGGCCAGCTTCAACGCCTCCTGTTTCCAGGCATCCTCCCCAAAAACGCCGGCCGCCTTACATAGCGCCGAAAGCATCAATGCATTCCAGCTCAGCAGTATTTTATCGTCCAGTCCGGGACGCACTCTTTCGGACCGGGCAACCATGAGGTTGCCTTTAACTTTATTGAGCCGTTCCTCCCATTCTTCTTCAAACATCCCATTTTGCGCGGCAAACTCCGCTACAGAGTTTTTCACCCGGAGGATATTGGTATGTTCCCAGTTTCCTTCCGGAGAAACATCATAAAAAGTCGCCGCCAAAGACGCATCCGCACCAGCAGACTTCATAAAATCTTCATACGACCACACATAAAACTTCCCCTCCACGCCTTCGCTATCGGCATCCAGTGCCGCATAATATCCTCCATACGGGGAGCGCATTTCTCTCTGAAGAAAGTCGATCGTTTCACGCACCACCTGTTCATACCGCTTATTCCCGGAAAGCTGAAAAGCTTCGCATAGCACATAAATCAGCAATGCATTGTCGTACAACATCTTCTCAAAATGCGGGGCGAGCCATTCATTGTCCACGGAATACCTTGCGAAGCCACCACCGATCTGGTCGTAAATGCCTCCGGCGCACATTTTATCCAGGCTCAGCAAGGCCTGCTTCAGCGCCTGCTCATCTTTGTAAAGGTGGGCATAACGCAGTAAATATCTTATAGAAAATGTTTGAGGAAACTTGGGGGCGCGGCCGAATCCACCTTCTGTGGTATCTGCCTGTTGCATGATGTTGTTCTTCATCCGGTGCAGCCAATCTGTGTCTGCAGCCTCCGTTTGTTTTCCCGCACCGAATGTGTTTGCATTCAGCAGGTGCGCCGTCAGGTTTTCGGCCTGGGACTCAATTTCGTGCCTTTTTTCATTAAATGCGGCGGATATTCCAGCCAGCACATCCAGCCAGGAAGCCCGGTTGTGCATGGGTTGCGGCGGAAAATAAGTACCACCGTAAAAAGGTTTACGGTCCGGTGTAAGGAACACATTCAGCGGCCATCCACCACTACCAGTAATCGCCTGCACCGCATCCATGTAAATATGGTCCAGGTCAGGGCGTTCTTCCCGGTCAATTTTGATGTTGATGAAGTGCTGGTTCATAAATGCCGCCACTTCTTCATTTTCAAAACTCTCTCTTTCCATCACATGGCACCAGTGGCACGCGGAATAGCCTATACTAACCAGGATCGGCTTCTGCTCGGTTTGCGCACGCGACAAAGCTTCTGGCCCCCATGGATACCAGTCTACGGGATTGTGCGCATGTTGCAGTAAATATGGACTTGATTCTGAAATGAGCCGGTTGGTATGCATGAAAATCCTTTTAATGCGTGAGCTACAATATTAGGGATTTTCGTTTTTACCGGTCATCTGTATTAAAACGGTGTGTCACGGAGAAAAACACGTAGGGTCGTACAATTATACAACGCAAATACCAGCAATATTTATACCGCTGTTATTTTGCCGCGAGGAACTTCTCCAACGCCGCCACCATAGATGGCATCTGGGGTTGCGGCGCTTTAATGTCAAGCCGGAGCCCTGCTTCTTCCACCGCTTTAGAAGTGTTCACGCCGAAGGCGCCAATGTGTGTACCATTTTGTTTGAATTGCGGACAATTATCAAACAGGCTTTTCACACCACTGGGGGTGAAAAAGCAGATCACATCAAAGTCTTTGCTGCCCAGCACTTCCTTCACATCGCCATTGGAAACAGTGCGGTACATATAAGGCGTGGCGTATTCGCAATTATGGGATTTAAGCCAGGTGCAGATATCATTGTCCTGCTGGCCTTCGGAAACAGGGTAAAGGAATTTCTCGTTCTCTTTGTGTTTGTTGATGACATCGAACATGCTCTTGTTCGTGCCGTCAGCACCGTAGAAAACTTTTCTTTTCCTGTAGAGAATAAACTTCTGGAGGTACAACGCAACGGCTTCGGTAACGCAGAAATATTTGGTATCCTGGGATACGCTCACTTTCATTTCTTCACAAATGCGGAAAAAGTGATCGATTGCATTCCTGCTGGTAAAGATAACGGCCGTAAATTGCTGGATATCAATTTTCTGCTTCCTGAATTCCTTTGAAGGAACCCCTTCCAGCCTGATAAAGGGATGAAACTCCAACTCTACGTTAAAGCGCTTCGCCAGTTCGAAGTACGGCGATTTATCGCTTTCAGGCCTCGGTTGGGTAATCAGGATTTTCTTTACTGATCCGGCTGCATCCGCCGCTTTTTTCGCCCCGTTCTTTAGCATTTGTTATTGAGCTAAGTTTACGTAAAGTTTAATTCTCTCACATATATCCGGACAACGCCTTGTAAATAATCAGCAATGGCGCAATCTCGAAAGCGCAAAGGTACAAAAAAAAGTGAAAGCGACTTACTTTAACCTCTCTCGCAACGGCTGTCCATGCTAAAAAGTAACGGAAAATGAACAGTCCGGCAATCAGTAGCCAGGAGATGGTGATGGCAAAATCGAGGACAGGTTGGCGGGTAAACGCAATAAGAACGACGGCCGGTAATAAGGCCAGTCCCAGAATCTTGTTTACGGTAAACACGATAAAACTGTAGGTTTCCATCCCTTCCTGTACCGCGAATATCCATCCGGCCAACTTCAGCACCAAAAACTTCAACAGGTACAACATGGCGAGCGCGGCCACACACAAACCCGTAAGCGTCCAGAAACTGGTCCGCGGCACTCTTTCGTAGTGATGCAGTAGCAAGCTCACATATACTCCTCCGGTGAGCACGAAGAAAAAATTCATCAGCAGCGAGGCGAGGGGCGTTTGCTGCATTTGTTCCCGCAGTTGTTTCTGGCGGAAAGATGTATTCCTGAATATAAGCCTGAACAGGTCCTGGAAATATTTTCCGAACGCGATCCTGAGTATTCCCAATAGAAAGAGCAGTCCGCATACCAGGTAAAAGAACTGGTCCTTATCGGGCGCGACGCGGTGCTCCATCGGCAGCCGGAGTACATTGCCCTTGTTGTTGCCAATCAATTCGTTAGCCTGCACGGTTTTCCAATATGCCTTCCGGTAATCGAGCAACTCCGACGGCTTTTTCGGAACCGGCGGCGGAGCCACGACCGAATCTTTCACAAGGGAGGTGTCGCCTGAAACCATTTGCTGTACTGTATCGCTTACAGTGGAATCCATCCTGTTCAGCAACGTACTGTCCTGCGCACGCAATGCGTTCGTTCCCCCCAACAGGCATACAACAATAAAACAGCGGATAAAAAGAGACATAGGCGTAATGCCGGCAAAAATATGCGTTCCTGTCAGAAATAATTCACGTAACCGAAATGGATTTTGGATTGCCGCACATCAAAGGGAAGATCGCCCCGCTTTCCGGCGGCCCAGGAAAGGTTAAATATCCCGGCTTTCGTTTCAAAGGCCATACCTAATCCGGCACCGATATAGGCGACAGTACCCGCCCCTGCCATCGCCGCGGACCGGCTCCTGTTCTGCGTGAGCGCCATATCGGTAAAAGCCGCAAAATAGGAGTCGCGCCCTACCAGGTAACGGTATTCGCCCGTGAATACGCCGTAACGGGAAACAAAAATACTTTGCTCATCGAAACCTCTGAGCAAGCGGTAGCCGCCGATCTGGAAGAGTTCATTCCTGAAAATATCCGGACTTTCCAGCCAGGCGCCGTTGAAAGCCGCTTTAAACGTGGACTGCCTGCCCAAAGGAAAGTATTTATTCAGCGATGTGCGGGCAATGAACTGGTAGGAATTCAGTTGAAGGCTGTCATAAAGTGAAGAAAAATCGAAGTTGGAATCTTTGATCTCAATGATGCCATTGTTTTCCCTGATTGTTTTCTGCCCAGCCGTTACCGTGGTTTCCCAAGCAAAACCTTTACGCGGGTTATTGCGGTAATCCGTTTTGTTGCTGCTGTACGAAACCCCCAATGTGAGTACGCTCATATCGATCTGCTCCGGGAGCTGACGGGTAAGAAAAACGGTGTTGGTATCTACTGTGAGCAGGTTGGTGCGGAAAGTCTGGATGAATATCTTTCCTGTTTTTTCCGCGCTGGCAAGGTATTGTAACCCCGCCGAAGCCTGGAGATTGAGGAAAGACGAATCTTTTTTGAACAGTTCAAAAGAAAAATCAATACCGAGATTGGAATTGGCAATGTAAGGATGGGCATAATTCAAATGGAGCCGCGGGGATTGTACCTGCAATTGCTGCCAGTTCAAACCGATGGATTCGCCCTGCTGCAAGGCATTCTTCAATTGAATGTTCGCTTCTCCGGTTACAAGAAACCGCTTTCCACCCGGCTGGTCACTTCCCGGCAGAAATCCGATCAACACATCCACCTGGCTGCTTTTTTTGGGCGCGAGGTACATATCGAGCACCGCGCCGGTAGACAGCATCGACAATTGCCAGGGCTGTGTTTCTTCCAGGAAAGGCAGTTCGCGCATGCGCTTGCTCACCTGTTCCAGTTTCGCAGCGCGGTACAACACGCCGTTCGGCAGTTCCAGGTATTTCTGCAAGAACCGGTTGTTGATTTTACCTTCTCCGAAAACGCGGATACTATCAATGGTGTACCTCCGGCCACTATCCAGTTGTAACCTTGCGGAAACCACGCCATTATTGAGTTGCAGACTATCCAGGGTTACAGCGGCGAAAGGGTAACCATTGTTGTTCATCCAATCCACGATCTTCTGTTGCAAAGCGCTCATCGCACCGGGATCATATACTTTTTGCTGATTTGTACCACGCCATCCTGCAGCCTCCAATACAGCGCGGGGAACATTTCCCGGATCCAGATCGCCCCATTTCCAGGCATCTCCTACAAATACTTTCAGGTATGCGGCTGTGGAATCGATCCTTACGGAATCGATGGAGGCTGTCATAAAACCCATTTTTTTTAACGTGGCTGGCAATTGCCCGATATAACTGGCGCACGCCTCCATGGAAGGGAAGAAAAGCGGCATTTTCACCTGCTCCAGCAGTAACACACTATCTTTGCCGGAGCAATCCAGTTGCAGGGGATAAGGTTGGCTGGCAACCTGCGCCCGGCATACTACGGGCCCCATGCTGGTGAGGAGCAGCAGGAGCAGTATTCTATTCATTCCTCGCAAAAATATCCTGAACAAATTGGCCGGTATTTATATTCATATTCCATTCTGCAAACGGGCTTGTCATTACTGCAATTTCCATTTCTCCACCACCCGTACGCATGAGAACGAAATTAGGGAAGCTTTATTGAAAGAAGTGTCGCTTCAAAGCGCTTATCTGGGAAAAGAACCGGTGCGCACCATTTATTTCGGGGGAGGAACACCTTCGCTGATGCCGGATTTCTTTCTGAAAGAAATGCTGTCCGCCATACGCGAACATTTCCAGGTGGATGCCGATGCGGAGATTACGCTGGAAGCGAACCCTGACGATATCCAACCCGGCACCGCAGAATCCTGGGCCACATTGGGCATCAACAGGCTCAGTATTGGTGTACAATCTTTTTTTGATGCCGACCTGGAATGGATGAACCGTGCCCACAACGCCGGAATGGCCGAACATGCGATACGCATGGCGCAACAGGCGGGCATCCGCAACATCTCCATCGATCTTATTTATGGAGGCCCCACGCTTCCGGACGAAAACTGGATCGCAAACCTGGAGAAAGCCGCGCAACTAGACGTGCCGCACCTCTCCTGCTATGCGCTCACCGTAGAACCCAGTACAGCATTGGATCTCATGATACTGAAAGGAAAAAAGGAAGCTGTGGACCCCGACCGGCAGGCACGCCATTTCGAACTGCTGCAGTCGAAGGCCCCGGAATTTGGTTTTGAACATTATGAGATATCCAACCTGGCGAAGCCAGGGTTCAGGAGCAAACACAATACCGCTTACTGGCAGGGTATTCCTTACCTGGGCATCGGCCCCTCGGCCCATTCCTTCAACGGAACCGCCCGGCAATGGAACGTAGCCAACAACGCGCTTTACCTGACTTCTATACAAAACAGAACTGTTCCTTTTGAAGAAGAAATACTCACGAAAGCCAACAGGCTGAACGAATACATCATGACCAGTCTGCGTACTATGGAAGGACTTTCACTGGAACGCTACGCAGCACTTGCGAGAACAACGGCGGCTCAGGAACTCCTGAAAGCGGCAGCGCCACATATTTTGAATGGCAATGCCATACTAACAGAAACGCATATCCGTATAACAGAAAAAGGCCGGTTCCTGGCCGATGGGATCGCTTCCGACCTGTTCGTGGAAGAATGATCTGTTTGTGGAAAAATGAAACTTACATCAACCCGCCTTCTATCAGTCTAAAACCTTCACGGGGAGACAGTTTCTCCCATAAAATCCGGTAGATAGCTTCAGCAATAGGTATATCGGCTTTGAAACCGTGGTTCAGTTCATGGATACAACGGCTGGCATTGTAGCCCTCGGCCACCATATTCATTTCCAGTTGTGCTGCTTTTACGGAATATCCTTTACCGATCATGTTGCCGAAAGTACGGTTACGGCTGTATAGAGAGTAACAGGTTACCAGGAGATCACCGAGGTAAACGGAGGCTGCGTAATTGGCCTTCCGCCTGTGTGAAACCGGATCTTCCTCTTCGTGCACGCCCACTTCAATGCGCGGCACGCCCGCTTTCCGCAGAAAACAGGCCATTTCGTCGGCACTGTTCGCGATCAGCACACTCAGGAAATTATCGCCATAATCCAATCCGTGCGCGATGCCTGCGCCTACTGCATAAATATTTTTCAGGATGGCCGCATATTGCACTCCGTTGATATCCGTGTTCACCACGGTGTTCAGGTATTCGGTAGCGAAATACGAAGCGATATCTGCCGCGGCCTGTTCGTTTATACCAGAGAACGTGAGGTAAGAAAGTTTCTCTTTGGCCACCTCTTCCGCGTGGCAGGGGCCCATTACAGCGAAATAATCCTGGAGGGGAAAATCAAATGCCTGGAAGAGGTATTCGTTCAGCAACTGGTTTTGCTCGGGAAGAATACCTTTCACTGCGGAAATGATCTTTTTGCCCGAAAGGTCTTCTTTCGAAAGCTGGCGAAACGCATCCGTTACATACGCGGATGGCGTTGCTACCACAATACAATCGGACGCTGCGACCACTTCTCTCACATCGCAGCTTAACCGAAGCAGGGCTGGGTTAAAGTTCACCGAACTAAGGTAGTGCGGATTGTGGTGTCGTTTCTTCAGATGATCTATCGTCTCCTGGTGGCGTACGCACCAGTTAACAGTGTGTCCGTTGTCCGTAAGCAGTTTCACGAGTGCGGTGGCCCAACTTCCACTGCCCAGCATTCCCAATTGCATTGCGCTAAGTTTAGGCGGCGAAGTTCCTACATTATTTCTTCACCTCAAAAAGCTTGTCCTTAGGCACAACGTTTACCTTCATGCCATCGCGCAAAGTCTTGCTGACAGTGGAATACGGTCCGGTAATCACTTCTTCCCCACCTTTCAGTCCGGAGGTTACCTGAATATAATTAATATCCTGAATGCCTGTTTTCACCACGATTTTCTTCACCGTGTTATCGGCCTGGCGCACAAATACCACTTCATCGGGATCATCTGATACCGTTGCTCCCGCGTTGCCCTGTTCTTCACTGCCCTCTTCTTTTTTCTTTTCAGAAGGCTTATCGCTGCCTTTTTCGCGGGTCGTTACCGCGTTAATGGGCACACTCAGCACGTTATCGATCCTTTTGGTCTGGATATCAGCGCTGGCGCTCATACCGGGACGGAAGGGGAAACTTTTGGGCCGGGATGGATCAATCAGGTCCTTGTAACTTTCGGGCAGCAGGCGCACATGCACTTTATAGTTGGTCACTTCGTTTGTGGCGGCGGTGGCCGTAGCCGAAGTAGTGCTGCTGGCGATCTGTGTTACAATCCCTTTGAATTTCCGGTTGGTGTAGGCATCCACTTCCACGATGGCTGAATCGCCGAGGTGTACTTTGGGAATATCGTTCTCACTCACATCCACCTGCACTTCTATGGTGTTCATATCGGCGATGCGCATCATTTCAGTACCGGCCATTTGCGCGGTCCCCACCACGCGCTCCCCTTTTTTAACGGCGAGCAGCGACACCACGCCATCCATAGGCGCCACGATGGTAGTTCTGCCGAGATTCTTATCGGCGCCGCTCAACTGCGCCTGTGCATTCTGCACACTGGCCTCACTGCTTCTGATACCCTGCAATGCAGCATTGTAAGTAGCCTCAGCAGACAAATATGCACTTTGTGCCGTTTCAAATTCCGAGCGGGAAATCACTTTCTGATCCAGCAGTGTTTTTTGCCTGTCGTAAGCGGCTTTTGCCTGCTCCATAGCAGCTTTCTGTCCGGCTAACTGCGCTTTGGCGTTCTGCACAGAAGCGAGTTGCTGCGTTACATTGGCCGCGGCCTGGTCGCGTTGCGTAGTATAGATATCAGCATAGATGCGCGCGAGCACCTGCCCTTTGCGTACGCTGTCGCCTTCCTGTACCGTGAGTTCAGTAATTTCCCCGGAGATATCGGGGCTCACTTTCACTTCAATTTCAGGATATACTTTACCGCTGGCGTTCACCGATTCAATGATGGTGCGGGGTGCGGCTTTCTCTGCGGAAACTTTGGTGCCTTCATCCTTACCCAGCACACCAGCTTTTTTCAGCACGATGAGCAGCACGATCAGGGCCACGATAATGATAATGATCCAGCGCAATTTCTTGTTCATAATAATACTGTTATGATGGTTTTCTCAAGTGTGTGGTTAGAGTTTAAGCCCCTGGCCTTTGTAGAATTCGAGTACTTTCATTTTGAAAACGTATTCGAACTGGGCGGATAAGAGGTTTATTTTGGCGGAAGAAAGGTTATTCTGTGCTATAATCAGATCGATAGTGTTGAGCAATCCAACTTCATATCTTTTTTTGGAGAAATCGTAAGACTGCTGGGAGGTTTCCACGGCTTTTTTCTGGGCATTGAATTTTTCAAGCGCAGCCGTAGCGTCTACATAAGCCTGATAGATATTTCTTTTGAGCTCATAATTCGCCTGCTCCATCTGCAATGCAATATTCTTTGTATTCAGGTTGGCTTTCTGATAAGCACCTTTCAATGAATAACCTTGGAATATCGGGACATTGATATTGAAGCCGGCACCCTGTGCAATGTTCTGGTTCAACTGATCAAAATAGGGAACCTTAATGATCTGGTTGGATGCATTACGCGTCCGGAAAAGACTATTATACTGTGTACTTACGCTTCCGCCCACTGAAATAGTTGGATACATCGCAGCATTGGCTGCTTTAGCAAAATATCCGGCAGCTTCCAGTTTCAGCATATTGCTTTTTTGCGATGGCTGATTGCCTGAAGCAAGGCTGTACACCACATCTGGTTGGAGTTCGCCTATAGGTTCAAGCGGAATTTGTTCAACCGGAGGAGCCGCGAGTTCGAAAGGCGCGGCAACGTCCAGATTAAGTAGTGATTTTAACTGAAACACGGCAGTAGTAACCGCAGTATAGGCGTTCACCACCGCAGAGGTGTCCCTTGCCGCCTGTGCTTCCAGTTCTGACAGGTTCAAACCAGGTACAGATCCTGCTTGTACCAGCTTCCTCGTATTTTCAACCTGGGCTTTTGTAAGCGCAAGTTGTACATCAGCCACGCGGCGCTGTTCAATGGTGAGCAATGCATCAAGATAGGCCGCTGCCACATTGAGCGATACATCAAACCTTACCTGGTTAGCATCTTCTCCTGCAGCTTCTGCCTGGAGTGCATTTCCTTTAGTAGTGTACCTGCTGTTGAACCAGTTGAACAGCGTAGCACCTGTTTGGATATTATAGCTGGAAAAGAATGAATTTGAAGTGACAATTTCCTGTGTAACGAAATCCCTCGTACGACCAAACCCGAATTGTTGCCCTGAAGTAAAGGCAAGCGTTGGCAATTGCCCCATCCGGCTTTGTTTCAGGGTAATTTCGGCAGTTTGTTTCTGGATAATCGCCTGCTTAATCGAAATATTGTTCGCCAATGCGTACTCCACGCATTTTCTTAAATCCCATTTCTCCTGCGCCATTCCCTGGAAGGCGGCCAGCATAGTGATAAGGGTTAAAGGCAACAGTTGTCTTTTTCTCATGCAACAAATTTAAGTGTTCCCGGTACCCGGGAACGCTAATATTGATAAACGGTCAATGGTTTACACCGCCAAATTAACAAATTGTCATTATTCCCCGCATTTCTATCCGCCCCAGTTTACTTTTTCAAAGGCCTGCTCCAGGTCTGCCCACAGATAATCCGGCTCTTCGAGGCCTACGTAGAGTCGCAGCATACGATGTGCTTCGTTGGCAGGGTCGAAATCGGCCGGTTCCAGCGAAGCGCATTTCGGCATGATAAGCGATTCGTGCCCGCCCCAGCTTACGGCCATCATGATGCGTTTCAGTGCTTCACAAAACATGGAGACCTGCTCGTGGGTATGCGCTTTCACCACAAAGGTGAGCAATCCGCCGCAGCCTTTCATCTGTTTTTTAGCCAGTTCGTATTGGGAAAATGACGGATGGAAGGGGTAGATTATCCTCGAAACCGCGGGGTGTTTTTCCAGTTTTTCTATCAGTTCAAAGGCGGAAGCGGCACTTCTTTCCAGGCGCAGGGGCAGCGTTCTTAACCCCCGCACCAACAGCCAGGCGTTAAAAGGTTGAATGCCTGCGCCGATGTTCAGGTATTCGCTTTCAAAAATCCGGCGCATCATAGCATGTGTTCCGGTAAGCACTCCTCCGAGCGTATCGCTGTGACCGGAAATATATTTGGTGGCGGTTTGCATGGCAATATCAATACCGAAGTCAAGCGGGCGCTGCCATAGCGGCGTGCAATAGGTATTGTCTATAATAGTAACGATGCCGCGGGGCCGGGCGATGCCTGCTATAAAAGCCAGGTCCTGTAGTTCGTAGGTCCAGCTATTGGGCGATTCCAGGTAAATGACCTTTGTTTCCGGGCGTATGGCCGCTTCCACTTCCGCATTGTTGGTGCCATCCACATAAGTGGTGTGTACGCCAAAACGGGGGAAGATTTCATCGAACATTTTCTGCGACCAGGTATAGGGTTTACGTACTGAGATAATATGATCCCCAGATTTCACCTGGGCGAAAACCGCCGCGAAACTGGCAGCAGCGCCATTGTTGAAAACCAGCGCATCTTCAGCGCCATCCAGTGCGGCCAGCTTCTTTCGCAGCATTTCGACGGTCGGGTTCAATCCCCTGCTGTAGAGATACCCACTGTATTCGTCCGCAAAAAGTTCTTTCAGTTCCGCTACAGTGGCGGCTTTGAAATTACTGGTCTGCATAATGGGCGGGGCCACTGAGTTGTAATACAGTTCGCGCTCTTCGCCCAGTTCATTTAATATAAAAGAGATGTCCATCTATATATTTTTTGAACCCTTCCAACCGGTTCTTTTCAAGATAAAAAACAACAAGAGGAAAAAGAAAAATATCCCCAATCCATTTACAGCCGCCATGGGATCGTCCAGGAAAATACTGACCGCTACAAAAAGATATGCCGCAATGAACAGCAGCGGCTGAAGCGGATACCACCCCATTTTGTACACCTGACTGTTGCCTTCTCCCTCTTTTCTTTTCCGCAACACAAAGATGGTGGCCGCTGAGGTGGCCATACCGATACTGTCAATAAATATCGTGTAGTTCAGTATTTTATCGAAGGTCTGGGCGTAAAAAAGCGTAACGATACACAGTGCGGCAAACACCGAGAGCGCAGTGATTACCACGTGTGTCTTTGCATTTTTTTGCTGAAAGAATCGGGGTAAAACACCGTCCTCGCTCATCGCAAAGATCACCCTGGGGTTGCTCATAAGCAACACATTCACGTAAGCCAACACGGAAAGAAAGAGGAGTACAGACAATACCGTGAATCCTTTTTCCCCGAAAAGTTGCCCTGCCAGTATGGCCGCTATGGATTCGGCATTTCCAAGATTTTGAAACCCGATGATGTGAACATAGGTGATATTAATCAGCAGGTACAACCCGATTATGATGGCCAGACCCAGGAAAATCCCTTTGGGCATTACGGATGCCGGATTTTTTACATCTCCTCCAAAATTGATCGTTTGCTGGTAGCCGCCATACGTAAAGGACACCGCGATAAGGCAAATCCCAAATGCTTTTACCAGCGGCAACCAGCCATTGTGCGCTACGGCAGTTGTTGCATCCGCAACATTCCCGGAGGAAACCGGATCGGCGAGGAAAAGCGCAGAGATGAGGAGCAGCACTAGTCCGATCTTTATTATAGTAAGCACATTTTGGGTACGCGCGCTCATCTTCAGTCCCATCAGGTTTACCCCGTAAAAAACAATGATACTTCCTGCGGCGATGAGCAACCTGATTACCGTAGTATCCGGGTGGTCCGGAAAAAGCACCGCGGCAATATACTCCGCACCAATCAGCGCTACCCCCGCTACGGAAGCGGCATTGGAAACAAGTATGATACAATTGATAGAGAAAGCAAGGGAGGGATGATAGGCGTAAGAAAATATTTTATAGTACCCCCCGGCCACGGGCAACCGCGAACCTATTTCAGCGAAAGTAAGTGCGCCACACAGGGCCACAATGCCTCCGGCGATCCAGGCGGCGAAGAATATCCAGGGAACACCCGCGCTGGCGGCCACTTTTACGGGTGTTTTAAAAATTCCCATCCCGATAACAAGGCTCACCACAATCATGGTGAGGTCGAAAAGGTTCAGTTGTTTGGTTGTACGCATGTGTTGGTGGGGGGAAATTACGGTAAAGTTTTAAAAACACGGCACACGGGAGAATCCCAACACGGTGTTTTTCGGTTGGAACAAAAGGTGAAAATACTGTTGAAGCGAACAAACTCAGAACGAAGGAAAAGCGCGCTTTTGGGGTGAACCGGTGCCACCGACGTTGTTTTCTACCGGTGTTGGCAGGAAAAAACTTTGCGAACTCCGTTATTTTCTTCCGGATAAAAGGTGAAAATACATCGATGCACGCGACTCAACACCTGCACCCGTTATTTTCCATTTGCTAATTACAAAGGGTATTCACATCTTTGCAGCGACTTTGGTTCCCCCTTACCGGGGGATTAAAAGGGAAGTCCGGTGTAAATCCGGCGCTATCCCCGTAGCTGTAAGTTCCTGGAGGAAGCATTTCCTCCGCTTGTTGGATCTTCATACCACTGGATTTCGCTCTCAAATAACGCGGCCGCGTGAAGATGTATCTTTTGAGAAGCCTTCCGGGAAGGTGTTCAACATGGAACAAGCCAGAAGACCTGCCAGGGTCCGTTGTTATCACGAGCTTTCGGGTGAAAAGCCGGAGATGGAAATTCTTTATTGCAAAGCGTTTTACATTTCTGTTGTTCATTTTTCCGGGGGTTCATAGTATTCATTTTAAAAGCACTATGACCATGAAACATTTATTCCTCGCAGGCGCGGCCCTGGCTTTTTTTGCTAACGCCAACGCACAGCAGGACACAAGCGGCACTTCCATGAACGAAGTGGTAGTTACCGCAACCAAATTCTCAAGAAAAGCATCCGAAACAGGAAAGGTGCTTACCGTAATCAGTAAAGAAGTGCTGGAAAGAAGCGCGGGTAAAGACATTGCACAGTTGCTGACCGAACAGGCAGGTATTGTAGTGAACGGTGCCACCAGCAACCCTGGCAAAGACAAATCACTTTACCTCCGCGGGGCCAAAAACGACTACACCGTATTCCTCGTGAATGGCGTTCCCGTAAACGACCCCACTGGCGTGGGCGGCGCATTCGACATGCGGCTCTTCCCCATCGAACAGATCGAAAGGATCGAAATTCTGAAAGGCGCACAATCCACTTTGTATGGCTCCGATGCCATTGCCGGCGTCATTAACATCATTACTAAAAAAGGAGCAGGTAAACCCGCTCAATTGTACGGGAATCTCGCGGCAGGTTCCTTCGGCACCTTTAAAGCTACTGCCGGCCTGAATGGCACCGCCGACAAAGTTTCTTACAATGTTGGCTTCGTGCACAACGAAACCAAAGGCATCAGCGAAGCCCTGGACAAAACAGGCACCGGGAACTTCGACAAAGACGGCTTCCGCAACAACGCCATCAACCTGAGTATCGACGGCGAAGTAATGCCCGGACTCTCCGTGAAACCTTTCTTCCGGTACAGTTACTTCAGCGGAGCGTACGATGATGGCTCTTATGCCGACGCGGACAATTCTTATAAATCCAGTCTGCTCTCTACCGGATCTCAATTTCAGTGGAAACATGAAAAAGGCAATGTAAACGCATTGTTCGGATACGATGAAGTAACCCGCGACTACATTTCAGCCTACCCCTCTGAATTTGATGGAAGGAACCATACTTTGGATGTTTACGGCAATTATGAATTCAGTCCGCATTTCGAAGTGCTGGCAGGTTTCGACCAACGTTGGTACCGCACCATTCTCCCTGTGACCACGAAGGAGAAAATGCACTCTTCCAGCCCTTACATGAGTGTGTTCCTGAAAAACATCTTCAACACCCTGAATGTAGAGTTGGGCGGAAGGTATATTTCCAATTCGGAGTTTGGCAGCCACTTCACCTATAATATCAGCCCATCAGTATTGCTGAACAACAACGTGAAACTTTTCGCCAACCTTTCCACCGCCTTCAAGGCCCCGACCTTATCGCAGCTCTTCGGCCAATGGGGTGCAAATCCAGACCTTCAGCCTGAGGAATCAGTTACGGGCGAAGCAGGTGTGCAGCTTTCTTTCCTTCAGGATAAAATCAATACCCGGATCACCGGATTCACCCGGCACATTGATGATGTGATGATCTACGGCGCGAACGGATACATCAATTTCGACAAACAGGAAGACTACGGTTTCGAGATAGAACCTACATTAAAACTTACCAAAAACCTGCAGGTAAACCTGTTTTACACCTTTGTTAACGGAGAAGTATCCACGCAGACCAACGGAAAAGATACATCCTACTTCAATCTGCTGCGCAGGCCCAAACATTCCGGTGGCGTTACTGCATCGTACCAACTTACAAAGAAACTCTTTGTAAGCACCAACTACTATACCTACAGCAAACGTACCGATATGGATTTCTCCTCCTGGCCCTCTACACAGGTTGACCTGGGCGCATACGGTCTTTGGAACGCATACGCGGAATACGCTTTCATCCCCGGAAGGCTGAAAGTATTCGCTGATGTAAGGAATATCCTCGACAAACAATACGAAGAAGTGCTGGGTTACAGCACCCAAGGCTTTAATATTACCGGCGGAATCAGTTTTAAACTATAAATCATGTCTAAAAACATTCAACTCCCCACCTTTATCCTCCTGCTTTTTGTGAGCGTGGTGGCCGCTTCCCGCGTGGCGTTCGGCTTGGGCGGCTCCCCGATGAGTACCCTCTCTCCCATTGGCGCGATGGCGCTTTTTGGTGGCGCTTATTTCACGGAAAAGTGGAAAGGATATGTATTCCCCCTGCTCACTTTGTGGATCAGCGATGTCCTGCTCAACAGGCTCGTATTCTTTCACGAATGGCAGTTGTTCTACGATGGCAGCTTCTGGACTTACGCGGCTTTCGCGATGATGACCTTTACAGGTTCCCTGCTGAAGAAAATCAATTTCAGGAACGTGTTCGCCGCTACCCTGTTCATCACCCTTATCCACTGGGTTGTGACTGATATCGGGGTGTGGCAATCGGCTTATGCACTGTATCCCAAAACAGGGATGGGGTTTGTTGAATGCCTGATCGCCGCCATTCCTTATGAATTGAATTTCCTCGCCGGAACGGTTGTTTACGGAACCATCATGTTTGGCTCCGCTGAATATATAATCCGCAGAAAATCGCTCCAGGCGCAAAACGCATAAAATATTCCTATGCCAACCATTAGTTCTTTCCTTCCAGCCGCCACACAGATGATCTACGACATGCAACTGCAACACCTGCTGAAAGGCGTCACCTTTGAATGCCCTTCCGTTGCGGCCGGTCAGCCGAAAGTTGTGCGTTGCGTGCTGGAGGGAAAGAACTATTCCAGCATAGAGATCGACCGCATCTTCTCCGCGAGTAAGGCCGAAGGCCGAAGTTTATATTATGTGGACGATGCGCTGCTGCAATCAATCGCACCTGATATCATCTTCACACAGGATGTTTGCGAAGTATGCCAGATAGATACCGTTTGTACCGCCACAGCCGTTGCTAAACTGGAAAAACAGCCTGAACTGATCGCGCTTACGCCACAAAGTCTGGAAGACGTGTTCGCCACCGCCATACAAATTGCCACCGCAGTGGGCTTGGAAGAAAACGCCTACCGCTATCTGGGTGCACTCACCAAACGAATGGACCATATCACGGATACGCTGCGCAAACACCGCGCGCCTGTGCGTCGCGTGA
>CAMLRX010000086.1 GCA_946482545.1 uncultured Flavihumibacter sp.
CCCATGCAGGAAAACCGCAACGGCAAAACATTGCCCTTCAAAGGAAGGGACCACCACACCGAAGCCTTCACCATGTGGATGGCTGGCGGTGGCATCAAAAAAGGACATACCCATGGAGAAACTGACGAGATCGGTTATGCGCCGGTAAGCGGAAGGGTATCTGTTTTTGACGTGCAGGCCACCATCCTCAACCAGCTTGGCTTCGACCATGAAAAACTGACCTACCCCTTCCAGGGAAGAAACTTCCGTCTCACCGATGTGGAAGGAGAAGTGATCAAACAAATTATTGCCTGACCCCATAACCCTTAACGAATGTCCGTTTCCAGAAGAGATTTTATTGCCAGATCAACCGTGCTCGGCAGCGGCGTTTTGTTGCCTTCTACGCGTTTTTCAAAAGATGTCCCAAAAATTCCACCCGCTGTTCCATTGTATGTATTGGCCACCAACTGGGGCTTTAAAGGCAATTGGGATCAGTTTTGCAGCGAGGCGAAAAATGCCGGTTATGATGGCGTGGAAGTTTGGGCACCACCGGAAAATGAAAAAGAGGCCTTTCTTGCAGCCGTGCGGAAATGCGAATTGAAATTCGCTTTTCTCGCGGGCGCTTCTGAAAGCAATTTCAGTAAGCACCTGGCGCAGTTTGAACAGAACCTTGCCAATGCTGCTTCTATGAAACCATTGTTCATCAATTGCCACAGCGGAAGAGATTATTTCCCGATGGAAGAGGGGAAAAAGATTTATGCGCATACAAGGGAGGTTGCGCAGAAAACCGGTATTCCGATTTACCATGAAACGCACCGGTCCAGGTTGATTTTCGCGGCGCACATCACCCGGAACTACCTGCAGGCCGTTCCTTCGCTGGAGTTAACGCTGGATATCTCTCACTGGTGCAATGTACACGAATCCCTGCTCGACGACCAGCCTGAAGCGGTGGCGCTCGCCATAGAAAGGACGGCGCATATACATGCCCGTATCGGCCACCAGGAGGGCCCACAGGTAAACGACCCCCGTGCGCCCGAGTGGAGCAGGGTGGTGGAAAAACATTTTGGCTGGTGGGACGCCGTTGTAGCGGCAAGGATAAGAAAAAAGGCGCCTTTCATCACGTTCACGACCGAGTTTGGCCCGGCCAATTATATGCCCACGCTTCCTTACACCAGACAGGAGATCGGTAACCAATGGGAGATCAATAATTACATGAAGGACCTCTTGAGAAAAAGGTATAAATAGTACACATTGAACAACAGCTTTGTTTTTATCGGAAGGTTTCATCCTTTGCTGGTCCATTTGCCCATTGGGATACTGCTGCTGGCGGTGCTGTTCCAGTTCCTGGCCCTGCGTCCCCGTTTTGAGCCGCTTCGTGCCGCGCTTTCGCTTACCTGGCTTATGGGCGCGGTGGGTGCTGCGCTTTCCTGTATTTCCGGCTACCTGTTGTCGCAAAGTGGTGGTTATGATGAAATGACCCTTTTATGGCACCAATGGCTGGGCATCGCTACGGCGGTATTTGCCCTTGTAGGGTATTTTATCAGTAAATCCGGCGTTGCGCGCAAATGGCAACTGATAACGGGTGCACTGATGCTTGCACTGCTCACAGGCGCCGGTCACTATGGTGGTACACTCACGCATGGCGCGGACTTTCTTACCGCAACTGCTGCTGAAAATGGCGGAGATGCACCGAAGCCAATCACAGATATTAATGAAGCCATCGCCTATGCCGATATCATCGAACCCATCCTGAAACAGAAATGCGCCAGTTGCCACAACGCTGGTAAAAAGAAAGGCGGACTTCAGTTACATACGCCTGAATTGTTGATGAAAGGCGGAAAATCAGGTCCCGCATTGTTGGCCGGAGATGCAGACAACAGTGAACTCATCCGGCGCATATTGCTGCCAGTGAGTGATGAAAAACACATGTCGCCGAAAGGTAAACCGCAAATCACGGCGCAGGAACTGAAGTTGCTGGTATGGTGGATCAGGGAAGGCGCTTCCTTCACCGCGAAAGTAAAGGAGCTGAAAGCGGATGAAAAAGAGCAAATTGTTTTAACGGCTTTGCAGGGCGAAGGAGGCATGGAGGAGGATATGAAGAATATGCCAGATAAAGATGTTCCGGCTGAAATGGTGCCACCGGCTCCTGAAAAAGCGATAGAGGCGATAAAAAAGACGGGCGCATTACTGATGCCGGTTTCCACTGCGGGAAACCACCTTTCCCTCAGTTGTTTGAACGCGCCACAATTTGGGGATGCACAACTGAAACTGCTGGTCCCATTATCGCAACAACTGGTGTTTTTAAACCTGGACAGAACAGTAATAACAGATGCGGGATTAAAAGAAATTAAGGGGATGCCGAACCTGGTAAGAATCGGGCTGGCTGCTACAAAAATTACAGATGTGGGATTAATGGAGCTTGCGAAACATCCGTCCTTAAAATACATTAACCTGCAAGGCACGAATGTTTCTGCAAAAGGCTTACTCGCTTTAAAAGGATTGATATCACTCCGTGAAATAACGGTATTTCAAACAAATGTTTCGCAGGAAGATACGCAGTTGCTTGCCAAAGCACTTCCCGGCGTAAAGATAGAAATCGGGGGCTATACACTTCCCAAACTTGCTTCAGATACGGAAAGATTGAGTGTGCCATACAAGAAAGATTAGCGGTTTCAGCCCTTCAGATTTTTACAGGATTTGCAGCGGTGCATATCTCAGTATTCCTTCAACAAAAGGAATGGCATAACTCCTTGTGCCATCGCTGTTGGCGCCGATCAGTAAACCTACGATAAAGTGGGAACTGGAAAGAATAATGCTGCCGGAATTGCCTGGCTGCGAGAATTGCTGTTTTTCAGTGGGCGTGATTTCAATCAGCCGGGAAAAAAGAAAGGGCTGTCCGCACAGTAAAAATTGCATGAGGTGATTTGTATAGGTTTTGGTGATCTTACCTGTACTGAAATCTCCATTTTCAAGCGGCATATATACGGAGCCGTTTTGCCTGGGTTCAATATATCCTCTCGGTTTTGTAAGATTGCTGTCTTTCATTTTCCACTGCAGCGTTTCTCCCTGTTCTATCCTGAAAAGAGCCATATCGATCTGGTTAATTTTGTCATTGTCGTTATGTGTTTTCAGGGGAACCCAATGGGTGAGTTCCCCTGCCGTAAGTCCGGAGGCTTCGTGCCGGATGAGGTCGCCCACCCTGCAATCGTTCAGGTTGGCGATTACATGATTATTGGATATGCCGTATATATCGGGGGAGTTGCCCATGGTAAAGAATCCGCCTACGCAACCTGCACCGCAATTGCCATCCCTTATGATACTTGTGTTGTTATACATACGCGGTTTTTTTTAATCGGCCCAGCTATCTTTCCTGGAGGTGAAAAAATGAAAGAATGTGACGTCCACCGCAACAAAAACACCATACCTTACAGCATTGGCTTTGTAAGTAAATCCATCCTGCGCTATTTTCCGCAGATCGGGTGTATAGTTGCAGGCTGCTCCCACAACAACGGGCGAATTGTTGAAATGCCACATCACCTGAGCGCCGGGAGAGAAAAATTGTTTGAAGCCGATTTCCGGTGCGGAGTCAACTGTGGTATCACTGTTAAGCCTGTAGTTCAGCACTGCGCCCAGGTCCACCAGTTGGATGCCTATATTCATACTCCCATGTTTGTTCTGTTGTGCCCGCGCTTTCAATTTGTTTTTGCTCATGGGATGGAAGCTGAAATCGATTCCTATGGGAAGATAAGGGGCAGCCGAAAAGCTGTGGAATGGTTTCTTGCTGCTTCCGGGGATGATATTGCCTGAATTGTCAACAGGATATTTCTTTACGGTTTCCTGCCCAAGCAGTATTCCGGGATGTGCGCTTAGCGACATGGTAAATCGCTTTGTGTTCTTCACCATGTAACTTCCTTTTGGCACCAGTTCATTCAAAGCTGCTTCCACTTCTGACGCTTCTTTAGCGGAAAGGATGTTCAGCAGGAAACTGCCATAGCGCTGAAGTTGAGCTGTTGTATTTTCCAGTGCAGGATCGCTTCTGTCTTTTTTGAGCTGGTTCATTACGCCAATGGCGCCATCCAGCACCTTGCCATATTCCTGTGCAGCGATACCTTCTCCCATTTCAATGGCGTACCTGAAATACTTTTCTACTTCTTCGTTAAAGGCGATAGCGCTCATTCCTATATTATTTTTTGCCAGGAATTCCACGCAAACGGGATATAAGCGGAAAGCAATTTCAAAAAGTTTCCGCGTATCCGTTGCAGTAAGTGTTGTTTTTCCGGCCGCAACGATTTTCTGAAAATCCTGTGCGATTACCACCATTTCCGTGAGCAGCATTTTAAAGCGTCCAAGGAGAGTTTCAACTGATCCGCTCAGGTCGATGCCTGAACCTGCATCACCCATTGCGAACCTTAATTGGGTGCTGTTCCGGGCGTACGTCAGCTTAAGGAGCAGAAGCCATTCTTCGGATTGAAGTTTGCGCAAAGCATCCAACTGTATTGTTTTGTAAGTATCATTATTTTCGAGGGTGCCGGCTACACCAAGGAGTACATCGGCAAGTACGGTGAGCCTTTTGAAGGCGGCCCTGTCGGTTCCGGTCAGATAGCCGGATGCCATGCCACTGATACCGGACACAAGGTGCTCCTTCATGTAGAGGCGCTGTGTAATATTCATACTGCCGGAAATCGTGGCGATGAGTTCGTTTTTAGTATTGTCAGCCAGTCCCGGGTGAAAGGTAGTTATTACTTTCTCCAGGTATGGTTCCTGTTGCAGCAGTGAAGGGATTTGATGGAAGTCTTCCCTGATGGCGGCCTTCCATTTGTCGCCGTATTTGGCAAGGTTCAGGCTATTGTCTGCAATGAATGCTTTTGTGACATCAAGGGATTGCGTGAGTACAGGACTTATGATGCTATTGTTGCTGAGCTTATCGTACCAGCTCCTCAGGTAGGCTTCCACCAGTTGTTCTTTTGCTCTTCTTATGATAAAATCGGTGATGCCATATAGGATAGCTGTTTCATTAAAAGCGAAGGCGGATTTTTCATTTGCCGAGTGCCCCAGATAATTCTCCGGGAATTCGCTGATGCTATGAAGCAAAGGGAACGCGGCCGGGAAATTCTTCACTTTCAGAAGTTCGCTGTCCTTATGGGTTTGCAGCAGCCATGCTATGGCGATAAGTTCCTGTTCCAGTTGTTTTTTTTCGGAAGAAGAAAGCGTTGTTCCCGCTACAACTGGTGGCGGAGCGGCCAGTGCTCCTGCCGGTGGTGGCGCTGCCAGTACACCCGCGGGTGGGGGCGTACCTGCGGGCGCGTAGGCATCTTCTTTTTTACGGCTTCTGATCAGTTCCGTTTCATAAGGTGCGGTATTGATGTTGGCGGATGCCGGGAGGTTGCCATTCTTATCGAGAACAATTTTGTATTTGCCAAGGTCTTCTTTCAGCAGTAGCATAAGTTTACTGTCGGTGAAGTAGTTTTCCTGTGCATATGTTGCACCTGCTGGCAGGATACACAGTATAAGGAGTATAGTTCTTGCTTTCATTTTATAATAGTTTAAGGTGGAGAATGGACTGCTTTATTTTAGCGGAATAGCACCCATGGGTGGTGCATCATTTGAAAGGGGAACTTTTGGGTCATCACCATCATGCTGGTACGGATCGTCTGGATCAGGGTTCCTTTGTGGATCAGGGTTGTTAGGGTCGTATTTACGGGAGATATGGCTTTTGGCCCATTCCCATATTCTGTCACTGAATACGGCCCCTACAAGGCAGGTGAAGAAAAGCACATAAGGGTCGGGGTTACTTGCGCCGTTATTTATGATGGCGATACCGCCTTTGGTGGCAAGAAATATGACGATCGCGGCGGCGAACCCTCTTATTATAACGATATGGACATCCCTGATCAGTGGAAGCGTGGTATTCCCGTTCCGCTGTATATTTACGAAACTTGAAATGGCGGCACCCAGCATGCCAAAACCGAACATGCCAAAAAGCAATAGCAGGTCGGTGTTTTTAGGAACGATCAGCCAGGCGGCCATTTTCCCGGGCCATCCCCATTCGTCGCCGGGCCTGGGCGGCTGGGGCGGTTGTGCAAATTCGCCGGAAGGAATTCTGTCAACGAAAATGGGCGAAGGTGTTGAAGCAAGGGAAAAATAATTATTGAAAAAAGGAGGCGGGAGATTGTCGTTTGAAAATCGTTGTAACTCTTTTAAGAAGCCATCATAATTCGCGTTAAGTTCCTGTATCCATCTTCTGAGATAATAAAAGAATTCAGTCTCAATCTGCGCTTTTTCATTCTGAAAAGTCTTGTTATGAAATTGCATTTCGTTATCAAGGTAAAACTGAAGGTCGCGCTGATAGTTTCGCTTTAACGGTGCCGATCCTTCCGTGTTGCTGATATTTCTTTCCAGCATGGCCTTGTGCATTTGAAGAGAACTGTCAAAGGTTGTAAGCGCCACATTGAATTTTGATACCCTTCGTTCTAATATGCTGTACTGGTCCCGCACTGCCTTCAGCAGCAGATTGTTGTTCCCCTTCAATAAATCACGCGATGCTTCCAGCGGAAGGCTATCCTCGGTACTACGCGATATTTTTGCAAAAAGCAAGGTGCTGTCGTCCTTGAAAGATTCCATATTCAGTCGCAAACTGTTTACAGGAAAGTTTGCAAACAGGTTGTGCGCAGTGGTGTCTTTCCCTGTATTGGCATTTTTCGCCGCGATTTCATCCTCATTATAAGGAATCGCAATAGTTACACAAATGATGATGTATAAACTGACCAGCATTAACGCGATCAGGGCAAGGTTTTGCCGGAATTTGTTGGTGAAGTTGAAAGCGCCGGTATTAAAAAATGTCCATGTTTTCTTCCAACCTGCCAAGAGCCTGTCTCCAATCAGGTAATTCTTTGCGCTTTTATCGTAAAACAATCCAAGCAGTAAGGCGTGTAGTAAAATGGCAATAATAAGTCCGGTAAGTACTTCGAGCGTAAATAGATTGGTGATGATGTACTGGATGAAATTTCCAAAGAAGGAACCCAGGTAATCAGCGGCATAAGCCGGATCGGGATCTTTTTTTCCCTTGTCCTGTTCACCAATATAACTGATCCATTTGGTGGTGCCTTCCAGCACGAAAAGCAGAAGTTTTGCCGGAAATACGAACACTGCATGAAAAAAAGCAGGCTTAATAACGCTTGCCGTCCCCATGGTGAGCAATGAAACGGGAAGGGTTTTCCCAAAGATGCCAGGACGGAAAAACAGCCTGCGATAGCCTGCAAAAAAAAGTCGGATCAGTGCGGCCATCAGCAATAAAAGCAGGACCGGAATACCAAACGCGATAATAATAGTCATAACTACAGTTTTTGTGGGTAGGTGATAAGGTGAATCAGCAGCGCACAAGGGAATAGCGTTGGTTTATATAGGGACGCGGTGTAAATGTGGCGGAGTGTAAGTTTTCTGGTTCATAAGATGAAGGTTGGTTTGGTTAAATGTCTTTCGAATGTAGAAAATATTTTTTATATATAAATAGGGGCTATTTCCCCTTTTTAGTCAATCGATCGTCTCCTTATTGGTAAAACCTGAAACCTGTCTTTTCAGGTATTATACCGTTCAATTTAAAATGATGTAAGCTGAATTTTCATTGCTTTCCGGCATGGGCAATATTAAGGCAGCAGTAATTTAGTATTGTGCATCAGCCATCGCTTTTTGCCATAGATGGAATAACTTGCAACTGTCTGTGTCTTTTAAATTGAAGATGTATTGCAGCATAGGATCAAACACATGAGTATGGAAATTCGTACGTTATTTATAGGTGTATTTTTTTTAGTGTGGGGCAGTCCATTGTCTGCGCAAAAGGTGTTTAAGGTGGAGCAACCTGACTTTGCCAAAAGTCCATACACCGGCATGACGCGACAGCACTGGCTTAATGCTGCGCATTACCTGCTGGAAGGCGCTTTCACGCATGTAAGTGTTATCAACGATCCCATGGTGTTTCCAAAACAACCGGGCGTGAGTTATCCGCGCAATGGTGTGCATACGCCAACTGAAATGCTGGAAGGCCTTTGCCGCACTTTATTCGTGGCTGTGCCATTGCTGAAGGAAGATTCTAACCTCACCATAAAAAATATCCGTGTAGGCGATTATTACAGGTTGCACATCAGCAAGCTGCTGGATTCCAGCAGCGTTACTTTTATCAGACCCCGTGCAAAAAACGGCGGTCCCTCACAAACATTGGTAGAGTTCGGTGCATTGGCTGTATCCTTGTTCGCTATTCCGGAACTGCTTTGGGAGCCTCTTCCCAAAGCGCAAAAGGATGCCCTCTCTAAAGTGATGATCAGTTATGGTGATGGTCCAACCGTTCCTTCCAACTGGAAGTTCTTCAACATCTTCGTCTTGAGTTTTTTCAAGGACAAGGGTTATTCCGTGAACGAAAAACTACTCACGGAATACCTCGATAAAACGCTGGAGCATTACCGTGGCAACGGCTGGTACAATGATAATCCCGCTTATGATTATTACAGCATGTGGGCCTTCCAGATGTATGCCCCTTTATGGTCGGAGTTTTTCGGTAAAAAATATTACCCGGCATACGCGGAAAAGTTCGCTGCTAATTTCAGTGAAGTGAAAAACAACTATCCCTACCTGTTCAGCAGAAACGGAGAAATGATTATGTGGGGCAGAAGTATGGCTTATCGTTTCGGGGCCATCGTGCCTTTCCCGCTGATGGGCATGAAAGATGATCCGGGGGTGAACTATGGCTGGATGCGAAGAATTGCTTCCGGCACCTTGCTGCAGTTCCTTCAAAACCCATCTTTCCTGGAAGATGAGGTGCCCACACTTGGTTTCTACGGCGCCTTTGAGCCAACGGTACAATCTTACAGTTGCAGGGGAAGCGTTTACTGGATGGGAAAGGCTTTTCTGGGATTGCTTATTCCAAAGAACAGCAGGTTCTGGACCGAAACAGAAAACGAAGGCGCCTGGGCGGGGGAAATGAAGAAAGGACAGGTGTACAATAAGTTTCAGGACAGTTCAAATATTCTTATTACTGATTATCCCAACATCGGGGCTTCGGAAATCAGGGCATGGTGTCATGTGGAGTACGAGAAGTCGTGGGAGAAGTTCCGCGCCAGCGAAAACTACAACCGGCTTTCCTACAACAGCGCATTCCCCTGGCAGGCTGATAGTGTAAATGGGGTAGTGGCCATGAATTACATTTTCAGGAATGCCAAAGCGGAATGGGAACCTTTAAGACTTTTCACTTTTAAAAAATTTGAAGACGGTGTTTATTACCGGGATGTGGTATTGGAATCGAACCGGCAGGTGCAACTCAACCTGGCTGAAATGCCATTGCCTAATGGTATTTTACGGGTGGACCGGTATGCAAGTACCGTTCCTGTAGAAATGCGGCTGGGCCATTATGCGCTCCCGCAAATCAAAGGAGCTGTTAAAGAAAAAAGAACGAAAGCAGATGGGTATGAGGTGCATATCATCGACAATGGCGTACACCAACTGGCCATGGTTACGCTATCAGGCTGGCAGCAAATGCAAACCAACGCCACCACCGGCGTACACCCGGTTAGCAAAGAAAGTAAAGTGATCAATGCACATGCCAGCACGGGCAAGGCTTCTACCAACCAGTTTTTTGTTACTTTAATGCTCTGGAAAAAATCAGGAGAAAAATGGCGGAAGAATGAACTGCTCCCGGTAAAAGTAACGGCAAAAGAAAACGGCGCTACTGCCGAATTGCGTTTCCGGGATGGCACTGTCCGGACCATCAGGTTCTGACCGGATACCCGGTTTTGGTGATAGGTTGGGGCCGAGGCTTCCTTATCTTTATAGGATAAAACCCATCCCCTGGAACGGAAATTCCTTCAATGGCTGCTTTCCCTTTTTTTCCTGATCCTCTTCCTCCAGGCAGGGGCGCAGGCACCGTATCTTTTCTTTCAGAAGGTTTCAGCCGAAAATGGCCTGTCCAACAACAAGGTGAATTGCTTCCTCCAGGACAGGAACGGTTTTATGTGGATCGGAACAGAAGATGGATTGAACCGCTACGACGGGCGGTATTTTACAGTCTTCAAACGTGATCCGGCCAACAAAACAAGTGTTTCAGGAAACATCATCACGGGATTGCTGGAAGATGAACAGGGCGTGATCTGGATCACCAGTGCGGATGGCGGACTTACCAGATATGATTACCGGCTCCCGCCAGCGGCACAGTTCAAACAATACCGTCATGATCCAAAAGACGGCAACACCATTCCCACCAATCACCTCAACGCCATTGTGCAGGATAAAAAAGGCTTTCTGTGGCTGGCATCGGGTACAAAAAGAGTGCTTCGTTTTAATCCCGCGACCGAACGCTTCGAAATACCCGTGAACAAAGGAACAGCGTATGCCATCACCCTGAGCATAGACCATAACGATACACTCTGGGTGGGAAGAAGGGGCGGCGGCCTGCTGAAAATTAATACGAATACGCTGGGATACAGCATGGATTCCCGGTACAACAACCTGTACGCCGGGTTGCCGCATGTAACCGTTACCGCCATTTACCACGGCAGGAACCGGCAAACATGGTTCGGGTCCTGGGACAATGTGTTGTACAAAACCGACGGCAGAACAGGAATAGAAACCGCTTTCCCCAAAAAATCATCACCTGGCACTTTTCACGGTGATGACATTATCGCTTTCAACGAAGATATGCAGGGCCGTATCTGGATGGGGGGCAAACAAACAGGCCTCACCATTTATGATCCTGTTGCCAAACACTTCTTCAACTACCGGCACGATCCCGCGCGGGAAGGAACACTGGCACACAACCAGGTGAATTGCATTTATACAGACCGGAACGGGATGGTATGGCTGGGAACCAATAAAGGCATCAGTACTTTCGATCCGGGACAACAGCATTTTATACAGCATTTCCTGCCCGGCATGCCCACGGATGGAAGAGTATATGCTTTTCTGAAAGACCCGGACCATACGCTTTGGGTGGGTACCAGTCATGGACTGTACCGTAAAACTGAAAGTGGTATCGGATTCGAACATATTCCCATCACTTATAAAGGACGAAAACTTGCGGTTTCAGCACTCTTCAAAGATGTGGATGGTAGCTTCTACCTGGGAACGGATTTCTCTTTCTTCCGCTTCCATCCCCAATCAAAGTCGGTTTCCCTGCTGCCCAATACGGAGGATGATCCCGTGGTCCACAACATTATTGAATCCAGGATCGTATCCGTGCTTCGGGATACCATCAATGAGCATCCAGCCCTGGTGGTAGTTCCTTATGGTCACTACCTTGCCTATTACGACCTGGTAATGCAAAGGTGGTACTCCAGGAAAGACTCCACTATTCAGTTGATACAACGCTGGGACCTGCGCAATAACCTTATCCGTAGAGTGTTCCGTTGTTCGGAAGGCACTACACTCATGGCAACTGCAGGCGCAGGTTTGGGATTCCGGAAGAACAGCATGGAAGCTTTCAGCTATTATTCCGATCACGATGGCTCAGGGTTGAACAGCAACCATATTTATGATTTGGTGGAAACCGGAAACGGTTCACTCTGGGTAAGTACTTATGGTGGCGGGTTACATTTTTATGATAAACCCCGAAACCGCTTCAGGCATGTTCCGGGGCCCGCAAACCTTTTAGAAGGGTTGCAAACCGATGTTGCCGGAAATATATGGATGATCGCGAACGGAAACCTCTTGCGCTATGCTCCTGAAGAGAAACGGTTCACCAATTTCCTGTTGCCTGATCTGGAAAAATCTGGCGGTGTAACCGGACATATTTACAAAGATGCGCAGGGTGCCATGTATTTACCCGGTTCCAATTTTTTTATCCGCTTCCAGCCCAAAGAAGTTCGTTCCGTAAACATGGAACCCATGGTCCGGTTCACCGATTTCAGGATATTCAACCAGTCTTTCAGCCACCTGCTCCAAAACAACAATATCCCCATCCGCTACAACCAGAATTATTTTACCATTGAATTCTCCGCGCCTGAATTCCGTTGCCACGGCGTGGAATACGAATACAAAATGGAAGGCTTCGACAAAGACTGGGTCGCCATTGGCAACAGGAATTTCGCCAACTATTCCAACCTGGAAGGCGGGCAATACACTTTTAAAGTAAGGGCTTCCGCCACCAAAGGAGCCTGGAGTCCGCATGCAGCTATCCTGCAAATTGAAGTGATTCCGCCATTCTGGAAACAATGGTGGTTCCTGCTTACCCTGGTAGCAGTAATCGGAACCGGTATTTACGCTTTCTACCGGTATCGTATCAACGAAATACTTAAGCGGCAGTCTATACGGAATAAAATCGCCCAGGACCTGCACGATCATGTGGGTTCTACCCTGAGCAGTATTTCCGTTTACACCCAGGTGGCAAAGATTTATGGTGAACAGGGCAGGGAAGAGGCTTTGCAGGATGCTTTGGGAAAGATAAGCGCTGCCTCCGGGGAAATGATTTCGGAAATGAACGATATCGTATGGGCCATCAACCCCAGGAACGACAATATGTTCACCATGCTGCAAAGGATGGAATCTTTCGCACGGCCATTGTTGCAGGCCAGGAACATCGTTTTTTCACTGGAATCTGATCCGGGTCTCGCCCAGTTGAACCTGGAAATGGAACAACGGAAGAACTTCTACCTCATCTTTAAAGAAGCGGTGAACAATGCGTTGAAATATGCGGGTCCTGCCCGCATCAACGTGGAAGTACAGGTGAGAAACGGCTGGGTAACCCTGTTAGTGAAAGATGATGGTGCGGGCTTTGACCCGGAAAAAGTGGCCGCCGCCAGCCCGAAATCACTTTCGGGGAACGGACTCCGCAACATGCGCCGGAGGGCCACGGATATGAAAGGAAAACTGGAGATCGAAAGCGCTCCGGGTAGAGGAACCACTATCCGCCTTCGTTTTCCCGTCACCTGATTTGGTGATTGTCATTTATCATTTAAAGTACAAACTTTGCATTATGCCACTCAGAATCACCATTTTCGACGACAACAAGAATATCCGCGAAAGCATTACCATGTTGCTTTCCACTGTGCCCGGGTTTGAAGTGGCCGGTGCTTTCAGCCATGTGCTCGATTGTATCGAAGAGGTGCGGGATACGAATCCAGATGTGGTGTTAATGGACATTGAAATGCCCGGTATGACCGGCATAGAAGCCGTGAAGCAATTAAAAACCGCGTTTCCGCAAGTGCAGATTCTGATGCAAACTGTTTTTGAAGACGACGACCGCGTATTCGATTCCATCTGTGCCGGCGCTTCCGGGTATATCCTCAAGAACCATCTTAATACGAAACTGGTCGAGTTCATCAACGAAATGCAATTTGGCGGTTCTCCCATGAGTCCTTCCATTGCCAGAAAAGTACTCAGCAAGCTTCAGCAGATTCCGCAGCACATAAAGCCGGAACAATCGCCCGATTACCAGCTTACTCCCCGTGAAAAAGAAGTGTTAACTTGTATTGTAAATGGCCTTGCTTATAAGATGATTGCCGATGAACTGCACATTAGTTATGAAACCGTCCGCTCCCATGTAAAAAAGATTTACGAAAAGCTGCATGTGGCTTCCCTTACCGAAGCCGTAGCCAAAGCTATTCACCAGCGCATTGTTTGATCCCGTCCCAACTTCTCAAGATGATCCCCGTATCCGGGCAAAGGATATACACCGTTTGGTGATTGTCTGCCCTTCCGTTATGGTTGAAATTTGTGGCTTCTAATCAAATTATTTAGCCATGCAAAACAACTTTATGCTCCTGCTTTTTGGGGGCAGTTCAAACAAATGGATACTGGAGGTATTCCGAAGCCAATTCCCTGTGCCCGATTTTAACGGGGTTTACGATGAAACGATTTTATAAAACAAACAACCAGCAGTCATGAAAACATTTATTGTCTTATTAACGGCCTTCGTGGCTTTCGTCTTTGCCAGGATGAAAGCGAATGATGAAATTCCCGAAGCGGAATACAACCGGAACCGCACGTACATTTACTGTGCACCATCTTTCGATCCCACGGCATTGCTCAAAGGAAAAGCGCCTTTGCTGAAAGGCCTGGGCAACGTCAAATACAGGATTTCCACCAACAATAAGATGGCGCAGAAATACTTCAACCAGGGACTGGCGCTCACTTACGGGTTCAACCACGGTGAAGCGGCCCGTTCGTTTCAAACGGCGCTTTCGTATGACTCTACCTGCGCTATGGCTTATTGGGGACTGGCGCTGGTGCTCGGGCCAAATTACAATGCACCTTTAAATCCGAGCAGTCTGGGCGAAATCAATGCTGCCATTGCCAATGCGTTGAAATATGTGGAAAATACCAGCGGGCAGGAGCAGGCGCTCATCAATGCCATGCGTGCCAGGTTTCCTTTAAAAGAAGAAAAAGACATGACGCCTTACTACGAAGTGTATGCACAAAAATTGCGGGAGGCGCACCAACGTTTTCCCAATGATGTAACCATCGGTACTTTACTGGCCGACGCGCTCATGAACCTGCACCCCTGGAACCTGTGGCTGAAAGACGGGACCGCCCAGCCCTGGACACCAGAGATCATCGCCTTGCTGGAAAAAATGCTCCGGAACAACCCGGAACATTCCGGCGCTATCCACTATTATATCCACGCCACCGAAGCCTCCAAAGAAGCAGGCAAGGCTACACCCTATGCCGATAAGCTGGAAAAAACCATGCCCTCTGCAGCGCACCTCGTACACATGCCCTCTCATACCTATATCAGAACTGGTGAATACCACAAAGGTGTATTGGTGAATGAACGTGCCGTAATTGCCGATAGTTCCTATATCGCGCAGTGTAAAGTGCAGGGCATGGTGCCGCTGGTCTATTACCCGCACAATATTCATTTCCTGGCCGCCTGCGCTTTTTTTGAAGGGAGCAGTAAAAAAGCACTGGACGCTGCATGGATGATCTCCCGTAAAGCCGACAAAAAATTCCTTGCTGAATTTACTGGCGTGCAACATTTTTACATCATTCCCTATTATGTGCTGGTGCGCCTGGGCAAATGGGAAGATATCCTGAAACTTGATCAGCCGGGTGAAAGTCTGTTGTATCCCCGCGCCATCTGGCATTATGCACGTGGTATGGCCTATGCGGCTAAGGGGGAAACGAACAGCGCACGGTCCGAACTGAAAGCGTTAAAGGTGCTCGTGAAAGATCCCGCCATGGAAAAACTTTCCATCTGGGATATGAACAGCGCACAACACCTGGCTCAGATCGCTGAATATACGTTGGAAGCAGAATTGCTGGCATTGCAGCAGCAGTTTGATCCCGCTTTTGAGTTGCTGAAAAAAGCCATCGTTATTGAAGATAACCTGAACTATACCGAACCGCCAGACTGGTTCTTCTCCGTACGCCATTCCCTGGGGCACTGGCTGGTGAAGGCCGGGCGTTTCGCGGAAGCGGAGAAAGTATACCTTGAAGACCTGGCTACATTTCCGGAGAATGGCTGGGCGTTGAAAGGGTTGTACAATAGTTTGAAAGGGCAGGGAAAGAATGTGGAGGCAGAAGTTGTGGATAAGCGTTTCAGAAAGGCGTGGCAGTGGGCGGATATGGAGATTGTTTCTTCGAGGAAGTAGTTTTCTCGCGTTTTTTTCACGCAACTGCTTTGCACTGCGCAGCGCACTGCTTCCTGCTTCATGCCTCGCAGTCTCGCAGGAGTTAGGACGCATTGCTTCGTGCCTCGCAACGTTGTTTGTGTTTGGAGTGGTTTATTTCGGAGAGATTTTATTTCTCGCAACGGCGCAACGACGCGGAACCTTGATTATTTGGGAGAGTAAAAGTTTCGAAGAGGGAGATTACGTTCTTGTATATGCGCTGAACATTGTTTATGCAATAATAATAAATAATAACGCGTGCCTAAACTCAGGCACGCGTTATTATTTTATTGAAGATAATAGTTCTTCTTTCTATTTAAAAAATCAGCCAAAAAGCCGCTCAATATTCAGCAATAAATTCATTCAACACAAATCCCCCTACGTCCCAATAACTACTCGAATACGACAAACATTGCCCCTCTCTGCAGGAGAGGGGGCGGGGTGAGGCTTTACCACTCCTTCTCCGGATTAAAATTCTCCAACTCCTTCGTCACCGCGTTAAGAAACGTAGAACCCAGTCCGCCATCTATAATGCGGTGGTCGTAAGAAAGGGAGAGGTACATCATGTGGCGGATGGCGATTGAATCGCCCTGTTCTGTTTCAATGACCACGGGACGTTTTTTGATGGCGCCCACAGCCAGTATAGCTACCTGCGGCTGGTTGATGATGGGGGTGCCCATGATACTGCCGAAAGTACCTACGTTGGTGAGGGTGAAAGTGCCACCTGCTGTATCGTCGGGTTTCAGTTTGTTGTTGCGTGCGGCGTTGGCGAGTTGGTTCACCTGTTTGGTGAGTCCTACCAGGTTGAGTTGGTCCGCTCCTTTAATCACGGGTACAATTAAGTTGCCGTTGGGCAGGGCGGCGGCCATGCCTATGTTGATGTCTTTTTTTACGATGATTTTATCGCCTTCCACCGAACTGTTGAGCCAGGGGAACTTCTTGATGCAGCGCACCACGGCTTCTACAAACAGGGGGGTAAACGTGATCTTTTCGCCTTCTCTCTTTTCAAAATCTTTCTTCACCCTTTCGCGCCAGAGCACCATATTCGTTACATCCGCTTCGGAGAAACTGGTAACATGGGCGCTGGTTTGCGTGCTTTCGATCATGTGTTTGGAGATCATCTTGCGCATCCGGTCCATTTCAATGATCTCTACGTTACCGGAATAAGACACGGGGGCGGATGCGGACGTTTCAGGCGCACGACGTGCTTCTTCCTGCTTCACCATGATTTCCATAGACTTCGGTGCGGATACGTTACCGGCTTTTTTATCGGCCACATATTGCAGGATGTCTTTTTTGGTGACGCGGCCATCGTTGCCGGAGCCGGGAATGTTTTCCAGTTCGGAGAGGGAAACACCTTCGCTGCCGGCGATGTTCAGCACCAACGGGGAATAAAAACGAGCGCCGCCATTGGAGATGGGCCTTTCTTCCTGAAGTACAGGAGCATGTTCCGTGGCAGAAACTTCATTGGAGGCAACTGTTGGTGCGGGAACGGGAGCAGAAGGAGCGGATGGTGCTTCCTGACCGGTACGGATCCTTGCGATCACAGTACCCACGGAAACCACATCGTTCACTTGGAAAAGCACTTCTTCAAGGGTGCCTTCGGTGGTGGAGGGAACCTCGCTGTCCACCTTATCAGTGGCGATCTCCAGCAGGGTTTCGTCCATTTTTACATAATCTCCGGGGTTTTTGTGCCATTTCAGAATAGTCGCTTCCATGATACTTTCACCCATCTTCGGCATTACAAGATCAACCATAGCCATGTTACTGTCAGATTTTGTGTTTGTTTTAGTTTAGCGTACGATCTGATGCAATAAAAGCACATGCAGCCGGGAAGCCGGTCGCACTTTTATGGCAAGCAATCGGGGCAAAGGTAACCAATTCGGGGAAACCGCCTATACCAGCCCTAAAATGAAGCGTCTCAACTGGTTAAGTGCCAATACCGCCGTTTGTTCAATGTTTCTTTCCCTGGCGTAACGGAGGTGGTAGGTCTGGGTATAAATCCGTTCCGCGCTGCCGGTGGCGATGCATACGGTGCCCACGGGTTTTTCGGGAGAGCCGCCGTCGGGCCCCATAATACCGGATACTGCAACGGTGTAGGTGGTCTGGAGCAGGTGCAGTGCGCCTTTGGCCATTTCGTCCACCGTGGGTTCGCTTACCGCACCAAATGCTTTGAGTGTTTCCTGTTTTACGCCCAGTACATTCATTTTGGCCTCATTGGCATAAGTAACCACGGAACCTTTGTATACCTGTGATGATCCTGGAAGGGAAGTGATAATATGGGCGATGTAACCGCCGGTGCAACTTTCTGCGGTACTCATGGTGGCGCCCTTTTCGTTGAGCAGGCGGGTGATGTATTGTTGAATGGTAAGGTCTTCGGCTACCACCATTACGTCTTTTACCGCTTCCTGCAACTGGTGGTGCAGCGCTTCCAGTTCCTGCTCCGCATTGGTATCCGCACTCCCGGTGGTGGATAAACGCAGTTTCACCATGCCGAAATTGGGGAGGTACGCCAGTTTGATGTGTGGCGGAAGCGTGGCTTCGAAACCGGCTATCTTCTCTGCCAGGAAGGATTCTCCGATGCCGGCGGTTACTATGGAACGGTGCAGTACCGGGGGAAGCGCGAATTTTTCGCGGAGCCGGGGCAGCACATCTTCATTCATGATGCCCATCATTTCAAATGGGACTCCCGGCATGGAAACGAATATTTTTCCATCTTTTTCGAACCACATGCCTGGTGCGGTGCCCCGTTCGTTGAGCAGCACTGTGCATACGTCTGGCACTTCGGCCTGTTTCAGGTTGCGTTCTATAATGGGGCGTTTCAGTACTTCACTGAAAAGATGGATGATGTGTGCACGTTTTGCTTCATTCACCACCATCTTCCCGCCGAAGTATTCACACAGCAAGGGTTTGGTAATGTCGTCCGCTGTTGGACCCAATCCTCCGGTAAGCAGGATCACGTCTGCGTTGCGCCGCTCTTCATCCAGCGCCTGGATGATGGCTTCTTTCTGATCGCCAACCGCCACGCGTCTTTTAACGGAAATGCCGATCTGGTTCAGCGCCTGCGCGATCCATGCGCTGTTTGTATCTATTGTCTGCCCTATCAGTAATTCATCTCCAATGGTGATGATAGCTGCGTTTATCTGGTGCATCAAAGCCTGTTTTGAGCGTACAATTTCGGTAAATATTTCGATTACGGGAGTTCGGTGTCGGTATCAGCCAGTGGAATTTCCACATGGAAAACGGTACCTTCTCCCTGAATCGTTTCAAACCATATCTTTCCTTTGGCTTGTTCCGCAATGCTTTTACACATGGCCAGTCCCAGCCCGGTACCCGAGGTTTTGGTGGTGAAGTTGGGCGTGAATATTTTAGACTGCATTTCGATGGGGATGCCCTCTCCGTTGTCGGCAATGCTGACGCGGAGGTATTCATTGCCACGTGTTTTTTCTTCGCGTATCACCACCAGGCAGCTCGCGTCGTGCTGGCAGGCTTCCCAGGCGTTCTGCAGCAGGTTGGTGAACAGCCGGTTCATCTGCGTTTTGTCCTGGAAAACCCAGATTCTTTCCGGTAAAGGCTCCCAGCGTACTTCGAGGTTTTCATTGGTTTGGTACAGGCTGATGAGTTTGTCCATCATTTCATGGAAGTCGAATCTTTCTTTGCGTGGGTTCCCGATGTTGGCGAACTGCGAGAAATCGGAGGCGATCTTCGCGAGGTGTTCGATCTGTTCAATTAGTGTGGATGCCACGTTCCGGGTCATTTCCTTTACGTTGCCTGAGTTGTTGTCGATGGCTTTCTGCAGGTACTGGATGCTCAGTTTCATGGGGGTGAGCGGGTTCTTGATCTCGTGGGCCACCTGCCGCGCCATTTCCCGCCAGGCGCCTTCCCGTTCACTTTTGGCGAGGGCCACGGCGCTTTCTTCCAGTTTGTGCACCATTTTATTGTATTCTTTCACCAGGTCGCCGATTTCATCATCCCGGTTCCAGGAGATTTCTTCGTTCATTTTTCCCAGGTTCACGTCCCGCATTTTATCGGCGATCAGCGAGAACGACTGGGTGATGCGGTTGGCGATGAACAACGCGATGACCCCGGCCACCAGGAAGATGAACGCGTTCAGGTTGATGATGGTGACGAGGAAGTTGGAGATTTCCTGGTTCAGCTCTTTTTCAGAAGCGAAATACGGGATGTTCAGGTAGGCATAAGGTTCTCCCTGCTCATCTCTCACGGGCGCATATATGCTAAGGAATTCAAGTTTGCCGATGTTCTCCTGCTGTACCACCTGTACCTGGTTCTGCACGTGCAGTTTGTAGTAGGCCTCGGGCTGGATGTTTTCACTCAAAATACCTTTGTCGTAAACGATTTGCCGGGAGGAAGCGCGTAGTCTTCCATCCAGGTCGTAGAGGTTTACATCGGCGTTGTGTATTTCCGATATCTCTTCAATCAGCGCTACCAGTTGCCCGTCGGCGCCGGTTTCGTAAAGCTTCAGCACATCGTCGAAGATCGCGTGGTCCTTCATTTTGTTCTTCACTTCATTCACCATGATCTGCATGGCGCGGCTCAGCCTGTCGCGGTTGTTGTTATTGTACCGGTTGATGAAGAAAGAGATCGTGGCCACGCCGATTACCACGAAGGAGAAAAGGGAAATGAAGATGATGGTGCTGTGTACCTGCGTGCGGATGTTGAACTGCCACATTTCCCGGAGGTAGCGCCACCTGAACCTGGAGCGCATGGTGAGGGATATAACCCTGAAAAGCGCCACCAGTGCTAGGAAGGAACAGAAAATGTAGGCAAATAAAGTGATGGCTTCCATCAGAGAATTCACTTTCCTTGCGATCACCACATATTTATCGGAAGCTACTTTGTACCAGAGTTCATCATAATCTCCGCGGTTGATGATCTTAATATCTTCCACCGGCAGGTTCTTTTTATCAAGACGGGTGGGGAAGGGGTATTCCTTGTAATTGTTGACCAGTTCATATTTGTTGTAAACAGCATACGAATAAAACGGCGAATATTCCGGGTCGTAATCGCCGGGTTGTTTGAACAGTTCAGGAGAGAGGGCTTCACCCTTGTACTTTTTCGGTTTGGAAATAAAGTAGAGGTAACCCAATGTCTGGTTGGCGGTATCGGTCACTTCTCTTTTACTGATGTAACTGAATTTGTCGAATGCTGTTTCTACGTAGAAGAGACCGGGTATATTGGTGCGTTTACCCTGCACAGTTAGAATGGTGTTCAGCGTATTATAAGACGTGGAGTCTTCATTGTAGAGTGGCAGTTCTGTTGCGTCGTAAGTATAAAGTTTGGTGTCGTATTTATTGAGGTAGCCGCTGAAATTCATGTTGATCAGCCTTTCCTTGAGCGCACGGTTGCTTTCGGGATCGTGGAACTGGTGGAAATTGGCGCTCAGGAAATAGTTGTCGATATAGGTGAGCGCGATACTGAGCAGTCTTTCGCTGGAACGATCGGCCTGGAGCGAAAGTTTCTCCGCGAGATTCTTCCTTTGTTCCAGTTCTTTTGTATGGTTCTCTTCAATCAGTACGGCTGTGATAGAGGCAGAGAAAATAAAGAGCCAGAACAGGGTGCCGGCAAAATTAAGCCTGATCTTTCCTGCAAAGAACACCTGGCGGGAATTGAGCCAGATGATGAGAATAAGCCAGAACAGGGTAAATACCTGGAGTCCGGTGATTTTCCCGAAACTGAGGATGGTAAGATAGAGGAGTCCCATGATGGCCGGGACCAGGTATTTGATGTAGAGTTCGTT
>CAMLRX010000087.1 GCA_946482545.1 uncultured Flavihumibacter sp.
TTGAAAGCAATGTGCGCGTCGCCTTTGTACCAGGTGCGCCCACTGCTTTGTGCAAACGAAGTTCCTGTTAGCGCCAATAGACATCCTATTAAAAAGGGTAAACGGATCAAAAATATAGTGCGCTGGTTCTTTTGCATGAGCTTAGGAAATAGTCTTCAGTTCCGCGGGCTTCGCGGTGTTTACAAACATTTTGATCAGCACGGCCAGGGCCACGAGCATGACCACCACACCCGTTACCAGGGCGATGTTTCCGTTCTCCGCAATGGCCCCCAATATAGTGATGCCCAATCCCACGAATGCCGTACTCAGCGCAATCACGCGGGTACCAAAAACATTCTGTTTTGTAGCTTCTCCACTATTGAATGAAGCATTCCCCTCCGTAGTGAGGTGCAGGAATGGAATATTTTTTCCGGCGTAATAAGCATAGATTTCATACACGCTCAGCATCAGCAGTGGCAACCCAACCCCCAGCACGGTTTCCATGGTACGCGACAAGGTGATGCCCAGCATTCCGGGTGCCAGCACTTTGAAGAAAAGGCTCACCACCAGGGAGATGACGGATATCCAGATCAGTGACCCGGCAGTCTGCCGTTTGGAAAACAGCGAAAAGATCACCGGGCCGAACAAACTTCCTCCCGCGATGGCCGCCGTACTCAGCACCACGTTTACGATCCCGCCTGCGGCGGGCACCAGGATAGCAAGAAATATGGTGCCTGCTCCAAAAAGAATGGTAAACAAACGGGCCACAAGAATGGTCCTTTTTTCAGAACTGTTTTTGAAGAACACATCTTTATAAATATCCTGCGCGAAAATAATGGCCGCGGTATTGATGGTGGTATTCGCCTTGCTGGCCGTGGCCGCGATCATGCCCGATAATACCAGGCCGATAAGTCCGGCAGGCAGCACTTTCTGGCAAAGCATCATGTAAGCGCCTTCCGCTTCCATACCACTCAAAGACGGGTTGATGACGCGGTACACCATGGGCGGCAGCATCCAGATGACCGGCGCCACAAGGTATAGTCCAGCAAAAAGCCAGGCCACCTTTTTGGCGTTGCGCGGCGTGGAAACCGAAGTATAACGCTGCACATAGCTCCAGTTGCCCGCGATGTACACCACCTGGTACACAAAAAATGACAGCATAAAACCGAGGTCGTATTCCGTATTCAGCGGATCGAAAAAACGGGCCGGGACTTTTTCCAGGAAATTCGTCATGCCACCCACTTCTGAAAGCGACAGGGGTATAATGATGATTACCGCGGCGGAGAGGATCACAAACTGCACCACATCGGTGGCCAGCACGCCCCATAATCCACCACCCGTAGTATAAATGATAATGGTCACGCCAATGGCGATGATGCAGGCTTCCAGCGAAAATGGCGTGGCCACATATACCACTTTGCCCACGGCATACAATACAGCGGCCGTACTCACCAGGCTGTACAGCAGCACCATATAACTGTAATATTGTTTGGCGTTTCTTCCATAGCGTTTACCGAGGTATTCAGCGGCGGTGGTGGCACCCGTTCTCTTCCAGCGCGCGGCTATAAAAATTGCCGTTACCAGTCCGCTCAAACACATCGTGAATTGAATGGTATTGGCCACCAGTCCGTACTTGTAAGCGATAGAACCCCATACCACGAAGGTGGCGGCAGAAAAATATGAGATGAACAGGGAAAGCCCGTTGATCCACCAGGGTGTTTGTCCGCCCGCCTCAAAAAAGGAGCTGGCGCTCTTACTACTTTGCACGGTAAACACCAATCCGATGATGACCATCAGGATCGCGAACACGCTCATTACTACAAAATCCAGTGTACTCATATCGTATTAATAACATCTGATCTCAAAAATAGCGGCGGGAACCCTGTCGGATGGGTGTTCACAGCGCACAACAATCGTATCGGTTAAAACGGGTTCCTCTAACGTAATCGTGTTCCTGGTCTGGTAGTTGCCTTTAACTTCCCGCAACAGGTTACCACGTCCGTCATAAATGTAGTAATTCCTGATGCAGAAGGGCATTTCCTTTTCCGGGTGGTGCATCAGGACCGATTCCATGGGATGGTCGAAGTCGGTATCGAAACTAAGCTGGATCGTGGAAATGCGCACTTGTTTTTCCCAGGTGAGCATCACCATAGGCGCAGCATCTTCCTGTACGGCGGCCCATGCGTTGGGAGAAAGCCATGGCCGCGCATAGCCATTACCAATATTTTTTGCAGTATAAATATGAAGCGGTTCCGCGAAACGCAGCGCCATGTTCCATCCTTCCGGACGGCGTTTGGGGGTCCAGAACTCAAAGGCATCCACGCCAATATCTTCGGGCGGCGTTTGCACGCCCGTATTGGAAACGGCTTTGTTCTCCGCCTGGAAAAGCGACAACATCCCCGACAAGCGGGTATCCGACAAATACACCGATACTCCGGGATGCTTCCTGAGCAAGAGGAAAACATATTGGCGCTTTGTGAAAACAGTACTCCATTCCAATTCTATACAGTTCCGGCCGGGTTCAAGGTGCAGCACTTTTTCTTCCAGCAAGGTATCTGGTGTATAACCTGCTATCCTGCTGCTGCGCATGAGTTGCACGGGTATGCTCGTTCTTTCCCGGGCATAAAGGTGCAACCGTATCAGCGGGACTTTACCGGGTGAAACGGGAAGCAGTTGTGCCATCCCTGCGTCCAATGGCAAGGTGGTTCCGTTTTCAGGCAACTCGGTTAAAGCGTATTCACTTGAAGCTGAAATGGTGGCTGTTGAAACGAGGTCTTCCGCATCCATATTTTTTATGCCCGGAATGAACTGGCCGCTTCTCAGCAATCTTTGTTGCAGTGCCGGAATATGCTGACCCACATCACGGGGCAGCAGGTTTTGCTCGGCAGCCATCACTGCGGCCATAGCCACGGCCTGCGCATTGTTGGCGGCGGTGCCCATTACGCGCGTGGAACCGAAAGCAACATGGGAGGCGCTGATGATCCTGCCTGTAAGAAAAAGGTTACGGATGTTGCGGCTGTAAAGACTTCTGTAAGGAATATCGTAAATACCTTTGCTGTGCCACTGGTTGCAACCCGGCAGTTCGCTGAAAACACCATCGGCGGGATGCAGGTCGATGGACCAGCCTCCGTAGGAAACGGCATCTTCCTGGCGGCGTTGTTCCACCACATCCTGCTGGGTAAGTATATAATCGCCTTCAAAGCGGCGGCTCTCGCGCTTTCCGGGAATTGTGCCCACCCATTCCAGCGTGTAGTTGGCAGCCTCGGGGAAATTGCCCGAGTTCTTGATGTAATTCCAGACGCCATACACGATGCGCCAGAGTTCCCACTTGATCTTTTCGGCGTCCTTTATTGTATCCAGTCTGCCGCCATATTCGATCCACCAGAGTTTACAGCCCTGGTCTTTCAGGTTGAACGTTTTGTAGCGGGGAATATCCTCAATGTCTTTCAGCGCGAAAGAGGGCGGCGTAAATTGCACCGGCCTTCCGGTATCTTTCGAGTAAAAGTAAATGGTGTGCCCGAGCAGTTCGCCGTATTCCCGTGAAGGCGCGAACTTCTCCCCGAATTCCTCCTTCGATTCAGCGCCCATCCTGAACGCGGCTCCCGCAAGAAAGGCTACAATACCATCGCCCGAAGCATCACAGAATAACGGGGCACGAACGTTGTAAACAGTCTGGTTGATGCTGCAATACCCTTTTACGCCGCTGATGGTATCGGCGTCTTTTTTCATGACTTCATTCACCGCGGTATTCAGCAACAGACGGATATTTTTTTCTTCCGCCACTTTTTCAAGCAGGATCGAATCGAAGATGATGGGATTGCCTTCCGGATTTCTGTAGGTGTTCTCTACCAGCAATTCATCGATCACGCCACCTTCTCTGGCCCAGCGATTGTTGTTGCCCATGTGGGAAGTGGCGCCGAGTATCCAGAGCCTTACTTCGCTGGAGGCGTTTCCCCCCAGCACGGGTCTGTCCTGTATCAACACTACTTTCAGCCCTTCTCTGGCGGCCGTAATGGCGCAGCACACGCCGCTGATGCCGCCGCCCGTGATCACTAGGGCGGCTTCAATGTTCTCCGTATAAAGTTCTCTCGCGTTTCCGCCTTCATTCACTATCATGCGCAGTAGCTTAATATAAGGTTCAATGGTGGTTTATTTCCAATCGTCGTTCTGGGTCAGTTTGGGGTTAGCGTTAATTTCCACCTGCGGTATCGGGAAATATTTGTTCCTGGGCGCGGGCGTACGTGTGGGGTAGTCAGCATTTACGGCTGTGGGAATCACGGTCAGGAATTTGTTGGTCCTGGTAAGGTCGTACCAGCGGTCGCCTTCCCCGTAAAATTCCCATGATCTTTCCTGGAGTACAGAATCGATGAAGGCCGTTTGGGAAAGGCCGCGGGTAAGCGCCGGTAGCCCTGCCCGCTTCCTTACGGAATCAACATTGGCGTAAGCGGTTTCAGCGGGAGCGCCTGACCTGGCTTCCGCTTCAGCGGCAATCAGGAACGCGTCGGCGTAACGCAGGAGGTAAATATTATTGCTGGCGTAGGCGCCTACGGAATTGGGGTCCTTGTATTTGCCCATGATCACAAGGTCCTTGGTGGCGAGTCGTGTATCAATATTGGCCTGTAGCACGGTGGCGCCTGCTGTGGTTACATAGCTGGTGGCCAATACATTTTTCCGTGTATCTCCCGTCTGGAAAGAATTGTAGAAGGAACTGTAGGCATAAATACCGCCCGCGCCACCTTTGTTGAATTCGTTGGAACCGAGCGGCGCATAGAAATAATGGATCTGCGATTGCCTGATGGGATTGGTGGTATTGTTGAGTTCCACGGCGAACATTACTTCCTGGCGACCGAGGTCCTTTTTGGCTGCGGTGAACAGATCGGTGAACGAAGGCACCAGCGTGCATTTTTTACTGCTTATCACTGCCTGTGCCTTGTTCAGCGCGATGGCCCATTTTTCGTTATACAATGCAGCTTTGGCATGAAGGAGTTGCGCCGATTGTTTGCTTACCCTTCCTTTTACCAGTGCCGCGCTGTAATCGGGCAACATTTGCTCGGCTTTGGTGAGGTCCTCGAATATCTGCGCATATACATCATCAATAGGAGACCTTCCCACAACGGCGTTGTCGATGGAGTTGGTCGGACTTGTTTTTATCACCACGCTACCAAAGTTTTTAGAAAGTGTCCAGTGGTAATAGGCGCGCAGGAACAATGCTTCCCCAACAATCTGGTCCCTTCTTGTGGCGTCCATCGGGGTACCAGGCACTTTTTCAATTACCCAGTTGGCGCTTTCAATGGCCTGGTAGGCCCTTCTCCAGATTTCCATGGGCGATTCATTCACGCGGCCAAAGCTGTTCTGCACGGAATATGCCGGATCATAGGAAAATTGGGTAAGGGTATTTCTTCCCACTACGTTCCGGGGGAAGGTCTGATCAGCCGACCAGTCTGAGGCAAAGAAAGGCGCACCGCTGCTGTACATCACGTACAAACTACCGTAAGCCGCGGTAATGGCCGCTTCCGCTTCGGCGGCATTGGAATAGAAATCTTTGGTATAAGTGGCGGAATAAGCCGTTTCCTCCAGCATTTTTTTGCAACTGGTGAAGGAAATGAAAAGTACGCTTATATAAATCAGTTTTTTCATAATGAACATTTTAGAGGGTTACCTGAACACCAACCAGGAAAGAGCGTGAAGCGGGGTAAACGATGTTGTCTACGCCGAACTGTGTATTCGAGTTGCCGAAAGAACCTACTTCCGGATCGAAGCCGGTATATTCTGTTATGGTGAACAGGTTGTTGGCGCTGATGTAGGTTCTGAGGTTAGATACATTCTTTACTTTGAAAGTATAACCAAGCGAGAGGTTCTTGCAACGGAGGAAAGAACCGTTTTCGAGGTACCTGTCAGACAAAGGCAATCTTCCGCCCTGGCTTCCCGTCGCAGTCTGGTAATCGGCAGTGGTATTGGAGGCAGTCCACCTGTTCGCGGCGCCTGCTACCAGGTTCCGTCCACCAACGGGGTTCTCCAGCGACCAGCGCGCGATGTTGAAGATTTTATTCCCGTATACTCCGGAGAAGAAGGCTGCAAAATCGAAGTTTTTGTAGGTGATGTTGGTGGAGAAACCATAGATGAATTTCGGGTTGGCATCACCGGTAACAATGCGATCGGCTTCAGAAATTCTTCCATCAGGTTTTCCATCAGGACCACCGGCCACATCTTTCACCCGTTGTGTACCGGGGCGGGGATTGGTAACGGGCTGACCGGGCAGGATCACATCTCCGGCCTGGAATATACCATCGTACACGTAAGTCTTGAACAACCCGAGCGGACTACCCACCCGGAGAATATTGAAGTTGTTGATGGCCGTTTCGCGGGTGGTATCATCTGCGAGACGCAGCAACTTGTTGCGGTTGATGGTGAAATTGGTGTTCATGGTCCAGCGGAAGTTGTTGTTGCGAACGATGTCTCCGCCCAGCGCTATCTCAATTCCTTTGTTTTCGATGGAAGCGAAGTTACCGGTAACGGTTTCATATCCTGAGGAGAGCGGAAGGTTCTTCCTGTAGATAAGATCCGTTGTTCTCTTGAGGTAGGCATCGATTACAAAGTTGAGCCTGTTGTTGAAGAAATCCGCTTCCAATCCGATATCAGACTGCACCGAGGTTTCCCATCTGAGGTCAGGGTTGGGTACACCATTGGGCAGGATGGCCTTGTTGAGGGTGTTGTTGAAAACATAGTCGTTTCCTGCGGCCACTGTGGCCAGTGACTGATAAGGCTCAATAGCAGCCTGGTTGCCGGTTTTACCTATACTGGCCCTGAGTTTCAGGTTGGTGATGCTGCCGATGTTGGCCATAAAATCTTCCCGGCTGATGTTCCAGGCCACGGCGGCTGCGGGGAAGAAACCGTATTTATTGTTCTCCCCGAATTTGCTGCTGCCATCGGCACGTGCAGTGAGGTCGAGGAAATATTTCCCTTTGTAATTGTAGTTGATCCTTCCGAGGTAGGAAATCAGCGCGTCTTTTGTGCGTCCTGTACTCACGGAAAAAGTTCTGGCGCCCTGCAATGCTTCGTTGGCCGTGGCATCGTTGATGAAACCGTAGCCAATCATGTAATTGTAATTGTTGTTGTTTTCCAGCGTGCTGAATACGCCGGTGAGTTTCAGCGCGTGGTCTTCGTTGAATGTTTTATCGTAAGTGAGGATGCTTTCGTGCATGAGGCGGATGAAATTGCTGTTGTACTTCATGCCATAACCACCGAGTCCACCTGCCAGCGATATTTCCCCTGAGGAGAATGCTGAAGTGGGGAAATAATAATCGTTGAGCGCATTGTTGGTATTGGCGCTGAGGTTGATCCTGTAGCGCAATCCTTTCAAAGGAAACACATCCACATACACATTGCTGAGTACGGTATTGGTGCGGGTAACATCCATGGTTTGCAGACCCAGCACGGGGTTCCTCAATTCAGAATAGAAAGATCCATAGGGCTGGTCGCGCCAGGCCCAGATGCTGCCGTCAGTATTGTAGGGCTTCAGGGTGGGTGGTGCGGAGAGTGCGGCCCCTACCAGCGACTGTGTCAATCCGCCGCCATCGTTGTTCACGGAACCAGTTTGTACGCGGTTGTTTACAGAACGCGTCATGGTGGTATTCGTTCCGATCTTCAACCAGCTTTTCACCTGGTGATCGAGATTCAGCCTGATGGAAAAACGATCGAACTTCGAGTTCACGATCACACCTTCCTGGTTAAAATAGTTCAGTGATACGAGGGCCTGTGTTTTATCGTTTCCACCGGAGAAAGTAAGCTGATGGCTTTGTATGGGCGCGGTACGGAACAATACATCCTGCCAATCGGTGCCCACGCCAAAAGAATCCGGTTGCGGGAAACGGTTGTTGTTGTTGTAAATCTCGTTTTCTATGCGTGCGAATTGCGAAGCGTTCAGCATGGGGATGGTATTGGCGACCTGCTGTAAGCCATAGTAACCATCGTAGCTTACGAGTGAAGAGCCGGCCTTGCCGCGTTTGGTGGTAATGATGATCACCCCGTTGGCGGCCTGTGAACCGTAGATCGCTGCCGCGGAAGCATCTTTCAATACTTCTATCGATTCAATATCATTCGGATTCAGGAACGAAAGCGAACTTACATTGTTCGCGTTACCCCCCACGCTGCTGATGTTGCCCAATGTTGGCGGACCGGAAACACCGGGGGCCGTGGTATTCTGAATTTGTACACCATCAATGATATACAGCGGTTCAGATGACCCGTTGATGGAATTCGTACCCCGCAGGCGCACACTGATGCTGCCACCGGGAGCGGCATTGTTCTGGGTGATCTGCAAACCGGGTACCCGTCCCTGAAGCCCCTGCGCCAGGTTGGCAACGGGCGTTTGTAAAAGGTCAGAGGCTTTTACTGTAGTAATGGCGCCGGTTACCTCGGATTTTTTCCGTGAACCGTATCCTACCACCACCACATCATCGAGCAACTTGTCCAGTTTTTTTAACTGCACATTCTGGTAGGCTGTACCTGAAGTTGATACTTCCCGCTGTTCATAACCCGTGTAGCTGATGATGAGTACAGCACCGGTAGCAACATTGTTCAACGTGTACACGCCATCATCGCCGGAAGTAGTAGCCTGCTGGCTGTTCTTTACGCGAACGGTGGCACCAACAACGGGCTGACCATTCTCATCGGTAACGGTCCCTTTAATGGTTTGAGTTTGCGCCGCCACTGTACACACAGTGCATAAGGCGACGAGTAATGTGAGGCAAAAACGTAGTGCCCCTGGCAGGTTGGGGTTCATTTTATTCATAAGCATATCAATCGTTAGTGGATGGTTGTAACATCCGGTTCATGCGAATGGGACTAAATTACGGTTGTTCTTCAATCCTGAAATCCGGCTTATCCACAAGATGTATCGGGAACGATTTCGGCACCGTTCCCGGTAAGCATTCCCGTTATAGACCTGGATATGGATAAAGATAATCCCGGCGGGAAGTGGCTGAATTTCGTTATTTTTCAGATCGCAACTCAAAAACAGGACAGTGATAAGATGCATCAAATGCAATGAAGTAAGCGGTATTGCCAAAGCCGGCCAGGTGAGGGGGAAACAGCGTTATGTTTGCCGGCACTGCAGTTATTATTTCACGCTGCAATCCGCGCCGCCGCCCAGTATTCCTGTGGGCGCTTCTCTGCGGCACCACGCAACGATACTTGATATTGCACAGCAACTGAAAATCTCGAAATCCACCGTTTCACGCGCTTTGCGGAACAGCAGTGAAATTAACCTGGAAACGAGAAACGCGGTATTGAAGAAAGCGCAGGAACTGAATTATGTTCCCAATTACTTTGCTTCGAGTCTTGTTAAAAGAAAAAGCTATTCGATTGGCATTGTTGTACCTGAACTGATCACCAACTTTTTTTCACAGTTCATCATTATCGCGCAGAAAGCGGCTTCGCTCGCAGGTTACGAGGTATTGATCTGCCATTCCAACGAAAGTTTCAGCAACGAGATGGAAGTGCTGAAAAGATTATTCGCTTACCAGGTGGATGGGATTTTGTTGTCGTTGAGCAGTGAAACCAAATCGCTGGAACACCTGCATGTTTTTGAAGAAGCCGGTGTGCCGGTGATCCTGTTCAACCGTGTCAAAAACAGGCCCGGATTTCCCAAAGTACTGGCGGATGATTACCATGGTGCCTTCATGGGCGTAGAGCACCTGATCAGCAAAGGTTACCGGAAGATTGGCCATATCGGTGGCCCGGATAACCTGCAGATCAGCAAGAACCGGCTCCGTGGTTACCGTGATGCGCTCGCTCACCACGGACTTGAATATGATCCCAACCGGGTTGTTTACCACGACCTGAGTTTACAGGGCGCCCAGAAATGCGCCCAATCGTTGCTGGATAAAAATCCTGACCTGGATGCTGTATTCGCGGTCAACGATCCTGCCGCCATCGCCCTCATCATTGAAGCCCGGAACCGGGGACTCCGCGTTGGTCCGGACCTGGGCATCGTAGGTTTCAGCAACGATTCCCGTTCAGAAGTAATAGAGCCTTCGCTCACCACGCTGGAACAACCGATAGAACAAATGGCGGAAACCTGTGTGCATTTGTTGCTGAATAAAATCAATGATCCTTCGTTTAACATCCCGGCCTCTACGGTATTGAAGACGCGGTTGATTGAGCGGAGATCATCGGGAAGGGAGGGGTGAAGTTTAGTTTCCCAATGTCGCATTCCCTCCCCTCTTTGTCGTTACCAGCCACTATTCATTCCCGTTATTCTCTCTAAGTTTACATCAAAATAAAAACAAGATGGAAAATACAACCAACAACACCGTTATTACAATCGAAACCACTGTTAATGCACCTGTTGAAAAAGCTTGGACCTACTGGAACGAGCCCGCCCACATCACCCAATGGTGCGCCGCCTCCAACGAATGGCATGCACCCCGCGCTACCAACGAACTCACACCCGGTGGCAAACTGAATACCCGCATGGAAGCAAAAGACGGGAGTATGGGATTCGATTTCGAGGGCACCTACACGGAGGTGAAGCAACACGAATTCATCGCGTATGTACTGGGCGATAACCGGAAAGTTGCTGTTCAATTTTTCCCATCAGGAGATACCACCAGGATCGTTGAAACATTTGAAGCTGAAAGCATGAACCCGGTAGAGATGCAAAAAGCAGGCTGGCAGGCTATACTGGATAATTTTAAGGCTTATACGGAAGGGAATTGATTTTTTCTTGCGGAAAGGGTTTGTGTTTTTCACGCAACGACGCACTGCTTCGTGCCTCGCAGGAGCAAGGACGCAAAGAGCGGTTTGTCGTGTATCCGGTTAATGAGAATTTTCTGCCATAGTCGCATTCCAGATCGGAATGCGTCTATGCAAGAGAGGATTTGTTTTACTTCTTCACTTCCGTAAACCCAATACCTGCAGCCCGCCAGTTGTTATATTGCACATAATATATATTTATTTGAACACCTTCTTCTGGAACAAGAAAGGAAACATTTGAAGCATCCTTCTCCTCAATAAATCTCTTATCAACTTTTTTGTAAATTTCTTCTTTAAACTTATCAAACGCACCCTCAACTTCCTGGCCGCCACTTTTTACATTACCTGAAATAAAATTATATGAATAGGCACTCACTCTTGTTCTGGAACCTGCATAAAAACTAATCATCATTGCCCCTTTGGGATAAGGATTTCCCAAACCTTTTATAGAAGAATACCAATAGTTGCCATTGTAAGACTCAAGCTTTGTTCTGGACAAACGTTCCGCATCGCTGTTGATCGCAGTAAGTTCACTCAGTGTACAGTTAGGTTTGTATAGAAATTTTTCCATCAGTTCCTTCCCATACTTTTTCGCACCCGCAACCGCCGCTTCTTCTTCCTTTTTTATACGGGCCGCCTCTTCCTCCTGCTTTTTTCTTTCAGCCACGATCGCGTCAAACTCCTGTTTGGTAGCGGGGTACTTTTTCAGCTCCTTAGATGCCTGGTACATTTCCCGATATTTGTCTTCATACGCTGCTTCTCCTTCATATTTTTTAAGGAAGTCGGCGACGTCCTTTCTTGAGACCGCAATCATGTCGAAGCTTTGAAACGCATCTGCTTTAAGTAATTCCATACGCGACAGCACACGAAGGTGTATAATAAGCGGATTGGCCCCTTTGTTGCTCTTTTCAGCTTCTCCCAGCAACTGGAGAGCCTCCTTATACTTTCCTTCACTGAATGCGACTTCGGCGTCTTCAAATTGCATTTTTCCCAATTGAGCGGCCGCATTATTTATAATGCCGGCAAAGCAGATCAAAATAACCAGTAAATGTTTCATTGTTGAGTTTTTCTATTCAGGGTTTAGATAAATAAAATAACAGCCGGTTTTATTGGTTACCGCCAGTTTTGTTCCAGAGGTCTGAACTTTTACCGGAAGAAGATTTTTCTTCCGACTTCTTACCATTTGCACTGTTCCAGAGATCAGCAGAATTTACCGTACCAGCGCCTGTTGTTTTTTTCCGTTTGTACAAAAAGGGCTTTATCGCCATTTCACTTTTGGTGCCGATACTAACAAACGATTCCTGCACTTTTTTCGCTTCTTCTTCGTCCGTATAATAACCCACCAATATTATTTTAGCGCTGCTGCCAGCAGCCTTTTTCAGTTCATTCAAAATTGAATTTTTGTAAGGCCAGGTTCCATCCGCAGACTTTTGCACAGTAAACACATTGCTGACAAGCACCGAAGGATTTCCTTTTTCGACCCCTTCCGCGGGGATAATATAAGAGAAGAAATAGAGTTCATCGGAGGATACTTTATGCCAGGAAAACGGCACTCCTCCATCAGCACATTGCTTCAGGAGGTTTCTTCTTAAGTCGAGCAATTGTTTTTGTTTTCTTTCTTTAAACAACTGTTCCTGTCTTCTTTTCTCATTTTCAAGCCTTATACGCGCCGCTCTTGCCTCTTTTTCCGCCTCAGCATCGCTCGCCAAGTTTGCCAGGCCCGTGGCCAGCCCTTTATACGCAGCCACATTCGCGTTCGCATCCTTGAACGCATAGTCCATGGAAGCCGAAACATGTTCTCTTCCCGCGTTTACCAGTTGTTCCTGCTGATCATACAGGGCGGAACGTTGCTCCAGATAGGCGTTTTCCAATGCTTCCAGCGATTCAAAACTTCCGTCCAGTTTTGTAAGATTGTTCATGTCAGAACGCACCTCCTTTTTGGCCTGGGCTTTATAAAAACTATTCGCCATCAACGCGCCATCCCGTTCGTCTTTTTCTCTTGCCGCTTTCATATCATCAAGAAACTTGTTTTGCGACGCGTTGAGTTTCTGCAGCAGTTCCTCTTCATTCTTTTTCTTTTGAGCGGCATTAGCATCCTGTGCAAGTTTATTTTTAGCGTCCGTATGTTCTTTTTTAACCCGATCGTAATGTTCTTTCGAGGTTTGAATGTACTTCCCCGCGGCATCCTTCACATAATGGTTTCCGGATTTATCCATAATCATTGGAGGAGCATCCGCAGGAACACCTTCCATACGCCCGGCGGCATTGTCGGTTCTCCATATATCCGTGGAACCCGAACCCGCTGTTCCTGTACCCTGTTTTTTCACTACTGCAGCTGTATTGCTGCCGGAAACAGTTTTATTGTTGCTGTTTGTGTTCTGCCCTGACGATACTGTAGTTTTTTCAGCATCTGAAAGTTTCTGATCCTCCAGCATCTTATTGATCCTGGATAGCTGGCTTTTGGGATAAGGCTCGGTATTGAAGATATTGGATGCCTGTTGGTATTTCGTTTTTGCCTCCCCCCAGTTTTTTGCATTAAACGCCTCATCAGCCTGGGCAATAATCGTCTTATACTTCTGACGGTTATCTACAAGTTTGTTCATGGCGGAGAGTCTTGCTTCCAATTCACTCCCCCCCGTCCAGTTGACCAATGTCATTTCAGACGAAACAAGGTTGAGTGAAAGATTATTCAGATCGGCATCCTTATCCACTTCTCCCACAGTATGGGCTATTGTACCTCCGATATAAGCGTCTTCAGGATTTCTGATGTGATTAGCCCGTATCCTGATCCTCACTGCTGTGATATTCAGGCCGTCAAACCCCTTTCCCGCCAGGCCATCGGTCGCACGAACCTCATCCTCCCGATATATATCTCCCTTGTATTTATACCTTCTTGTTCCGTATTTGGACATAAACTCCAATTCAGTAACCTTAAAATGAAGGTAAACCTTACATACAGTACCTATAATGTCCTTTTTGAAATAGTAATTCCCTTTTACCAGTACCTCCATGGGGCCATTGCTGTTCTTTTCAGGGAGCTGGTAGTTCCAGAGAAATTGTTGCGGATTTGACTTTTCGCCACTCTGGGAAAAGGAGAATGCATAGCTTGCAAGCAGCAAACTGAGGAGAATCAGCTTTTTCATAATACGGACTAGTTAAATAGGGTCAGCGAAAATGCGAAAAATAAATCATATTCAAAATACTTTCATGCGAAATATTTTATTGCGACATACTTATCCATTGGTTTAGCATCATTTCTTATACCCTGCTTAAACCCTTAATTCCCGCTATTTTAACAAAAACCTAAGCATCTCCCCCAACCTCCTGTCGTACCTTTGCCGCAGGATGAAAAAAGTTGCGGCACTCATATTAAGCATTGTTTACCTCGCAGCCACTGTTGCGGGCATGGGGCATGTCTCCAACAAAGCTTCTTATGCGCACGTAACATCTGGCATTAAACAGGAACTGAAGCAATTGGCTTCAGAAACTCCGGCCTCTAACGCAGCCGAAGATATCTCCATCAACTGCCAACTCAAAAAGACCGCCAAACACCTTTCAGGTAAAGTTAAAACACCCCGCCCCGCGGGATTCAGCTCCATCATGATCCGGGAGGAAAACGCACCTTCCCTGGCCGCCATTCAGCATGGGCTCCCGGAAAACCACGTTCATGCAAGTCCGCTCCCACTCTACCTGCGGCACTGCGTTTTTATACTATAGAATTGACTTCCATTTCAGCCGAATGATGATTTTTCCCTAAAGGGAAGAAAAGAAGAACTATTACCACCAGCAACAACATTTATTCAAGCAATTAATTCTACACGTATGAAAAAGCAATTATTCATCGCCGCTATCCTTATTTCAGGAACTTTCGCTGCCAACGCACAATCCAACAACGACGACAAGCCAGCAAAAGGCTATTATTCTATAGGAAAGAACGCGGAAAAAACTAAAAAAGCGCCTACACAAGGCGTTACCATTCAGCGCAGCACCACGGCGCCTTCCGTTCAGAAAGGCTATTATTCCATCGGGACCAATAACAGGAAATTACAAAAACCCCTTACCATCGTTTCAACTTCCAGCCCTGCAGCCCCTTCTAAAGGATATTACGGGATCGGGAACAACGCAGAGAAGCTGAAACAGTAAGATGGCACCTTGCTCAGCAGGCGGCAGCAATGCCGCCTTTTTTATTGCCCGAACATGCGGGTGAAATATTGAAGGAAGTTTCGGTTCTGGTAGATATATATGCCGAAAACCAACTGGGAAAGCAATACCCACAATACGATTCCCGAAAAACCCACTGCCAGCGAACGCGCTCTTTCGCCGATGGTTTTCAACTGGAGGAAACCATTCAGGCCCCAGGCCAGGTACAGGGCCTGTACCACAAATGCAGCAAGGTACAATATACCCAGACCGGCGGTTCCTTTCAGGGCGGCCGCGAGGGGGAATACCAGCAAGGCGAAGAGCAGGTTGCTGAAAGTAATGAACAACATATTGGCCGTAAGGTGCTCGGCATAATTATACCCCTTCCGCCGGAAAAAAAGCCAGGTAAGCAGCGAAATAAACGGAATGGCCACCATGGCAATCACGTTACCGTGTTTGTTGGTGAAATTCCGCACATTTTCCACCCGCTGCATCGTGGCAATGTATTGCTGCCGCCCTTCCTCCGAAGGAATCCGTTGCAAAACCTGTTCATCCGGGCGAACGGCTATATCGGATTTGCGGAATACCGTTCCGGTGAAAACAAACAATCCCATAATGAGCAGAAAAAAGGTGAATGGGTTAAAATACTTCTTTCTTTTCCCCGCCATATATTCACGCGCTACTGTTCCCGGACGAAGGGCCAGCGCTTTTAATAAATGCAGGATTCCCTTGTCGGTATGCGTGAACGCATGAAAGAATTCATGGAAAAAATGCACCAGCGTTAACCGGTGCGTATGCGCTTTTTGCCCGCATCTTGGACAAAAACGATCTTCCGCTGTCAGTTCATGTTCGCAATTGAGGCAATGCTCCATGTTTTTTGGGTTGTTCCTCTAATATAAGGAGTTATATCATTTTTTCACCATAAGCAGGAAGCTCCTTATATTGTTGCCGGAAACCAATCCTTTTACCCCATGCGCCTCCGTATCATTATCCTGAGCTTCCTGCTCCCGTTTTTCGCTTCAGCACAAAAAAGTGACAAACTCCCCAATACATTGCTGTGGCGTATCTCGGGCAACGGGCTGGAAAAACCCTCCTATCTTTTTGGCACCATCCACCTTACAGATAAACGTGTATTCATGTTGGGCGACTCTGTTTTGGGCGCGCTGGAAAAAACAGCCGGGATAGCCACTGAATTAAATATGGAGGAAGCCGCCAATTATTCTATACAACTGGCCGTTTCTGATGCCATCAAAAAAGAGTTCCTGGAGGAAGATAACCCGGATGAAACTTTTCTCCAATACAGAGAAGCGCTTGCACGCAAACTGAAAAAACCAGCCAATAAGCTTACGCTGAATGATATCCTGGAAAGAAAACATACCTGGCTGAAGAAATCACAGGGTGCAGAAAACATGCAGACATTCCTGGACGCCTACCTGTACGGGATGACCCAAAAACAAGGCAAATGGACGGGCGGGATCGAAGACCTCTCTGACCAGACGGGACTGATGAAAAAGGTCAGGACCAGGGACCTGGAAGACGCCATCGCCACAAACCCCTTCCGTGCGGAAAATGCGCTCATGCTTGAAAAACTCATCGGCATCTACCAGAAAGAGGACCTCAACGCAGTGGAAGCGCTCATCACCAAAGCCTCGGAGGATTCGCTCGGTGATGCGATTCTTATCCGGAGAAACTATAAAATGAGCGGCAGGATCGACAGCCTCGCCCGCCTGCGCAACACGTTCTTCGCCACCGGTGCCGCCCACTTACCAGGCACGGAGGGACTGATCAATTTATTGCGAAAAAAGGGATATGCTGTGGAGCCGGTGCTGTCTTCTCAAAAGAAGGACCTCTCAAAATACCAATTCTCCGAAGTACCGGCACCATGGGTGCAGTTTAAAGATACCCTTGCGGGATTTTCGTTTTACACGCCAGGCAAGACTGAAAAAATCAACTTCATGGGCGTGCTGGATATGCACTATTACTTTGACCTTTTCGAGAACACCGCTTTTTATGGAATGGCTATAACGGGCGCCCCTTCTATTGCCAAAGCCGACCCCATGCAAACAATAGGCGCCATGGGCAGGAAAATGTTCAGGGCAGGAAAACTTACAGACTCCGCAAATGTAACCCTGAACGGCGTGCCGGGACGTGAATATTATGGAAATATCGATGGCGGCAATATGCGCGTGCGCCTCTTTATCAGGCAGAACAAAGTGTATGCGCTGGCAGGGGTTCAACAGAAAAAAAACGCGGCGAGGGATTCCGCGGAGCAAAGATTTTTCTCCTCCGCTGTGATAAATCCTTATAAGGAGAATAAGGTTGCTGAAAAAACATTCCTGCTCACCGCTTTAAACGGCGCACAAATCAAAGCGCCGGTGGAAATGGTAAGGTCCAAAGAAATGAGTGATGCCGAAGATGAGGCCTGGACCATGGAAACGAAAGCCGGTATGCACCTGGCTACCGGAACTTACCTGATGGTGATCTCCAAAACGATCAACAAAAAATTCTACATCACGAACGACAGCATTATGTACCACAATACAGTCGCCAACCTGAAAGAAACCCTGCGGGACAGTATTATGGAAGAAAAGATTATCGATGGAAAAAAATGGCTCCTTTATGAAGGAATTTCTACGGAAGATCCGGATTTATATATGCGCGGCGCCACAGTGGTCGCCAACAACGGATTATTGATGCTTGCAGCTATCGGGGATTCAGCAGAATTGCGTAAAGAACCCATCCTCCGTTTTTTACACGAGGTATCTTTCCCGGAAAACACGGCGCCTTCCCTGCGAAAATCACCGATCAGTGAATGGGGAATTTCACTTCTTACACCCGATGACATTTTGAAAGATGAAACGGAAGGTGAAATCCCGGATTTTTATGCCTACGATTCCACCACGCATACCACCTACGCGATTACGCTCGACACCATCGGAAAGTACAACTGGTATCCTTCTGAAAATAGTTTGTGGGAACAATTATTAAAAGAACACGAAGAAACATATCAGCTTGCAGGAACCCCCGTTTACACAAGCGGCACCCAGCCTTCCATGGAGTTCACCGGTAAAACAAAAGGCTCTTTCAACTCTTACACACGAATGAGGTATATCCTCAAAAACAATGTGCTGGCAACATTATCCGCCAATGGCGCATCGGAGCAATTGCGAAGCGACTTCAATACCCGGGTGTTCAACTCTTTTAACTGGGATGTGCCGGAAAAAAGCCAGGCCCTGTTTGAATCAAAGGCAGACATACTGCTCGCCGACCTTCAAAGTCCGGATTCTACTGTCCGGTATGAAGCCTACCAGTCCATTTCAGCTTTACCTGCAACCGAAGACGTAAAACAATTCCTGCGTAAAGCCCTTCAACAAACCTACCCATCGCCTTTCGAAAATAAACGCGATGCCTACACCAATTACCAGGTAGCGAAAAAACTGGCGGGAACAGGTGATCCATCAGTTGTTTCTTTTGCAAAAGCATCACTTGCCACACATGCTGAGCCGGAAGTGAGGGCCAGCGCACTTACCCTGCTCGCGGCCACTACAACGGAAGAAAGCTACAAAGCACTCCTGGAATTGTTTGAAAAAGGAATGCCCTATAAAGAAGTACCACACGACCTTGGCTATCTGCTCATGGACAGTATTGGCCTCACCAAAAAATACTATCCTCAATTGATGAAAGCCGCCGCAGATTCAGCGCTTTGTCTGCCACTGATGCAACTCTCCTATTCCCTGCTGAACCAGGGCAAATTATCGCCGAAGGAAATTTTACCTTTCCAGGATCTTTTTTCCAGCTACCTCGCCAAAGCACTTGCCGGAAAAAAAGAAGAAGAAACTGACTACAGGCTATGGGCGCTGATCAACCTTGCTGATTCGCTGGGTACACCAACTTTGCTCAAAGCAATGGAACAAATGCTGCAGCACGAAGACCTCTATCTTAAAAAAGGGGCTGCCATGGTGCTGTTGGAAAAGAAGAAAAAAGTGCCATCGGTCACTATAAAGGAAATCGCAGCCGGCAAAGCATTGCGCATGAGTTTCTATGAAGAACTGGAAGCCCTTCAACTGGTACACCTGTTCCCGGCGGAATACCTTACGCGCAGCGCAATGGCCGAAGGCAGCATATACCAGCTCGCCACCGATGAACAGGAGCCGGATACAGTGAAGCTGATGGCTGAAAAGACCGGCACTTACAATAAGAAAAAATACCATTTCATCCTGTATAAAGTCACGTTCGGAACCGAAGAAGATGCCGTTTTCTACCTGGGCGTTTCGGGTGGGTATATCCTCAATTCAAAAGATATCTTTCCTATGAAGGATGTTTCCGGTATTTATTGGGAGGAAGAATTTGATGCCTCCAAACTGGATACCCTGCTGAAAAATTACCTCGAATTTCATTATGAAAACATGGACTGACCGTTTTTTCACCAAACAACCGTTAGTTTTTCACGTGTTCAAATCCGTTTTTAACACTTAGTCCACCAATTCGATGGAAAATTAGTTGGCCATATAATCCGCAGGAATTATCTTTGTTTCAAATATCTATCGAACCAGTAGACTATTAGTGTGTATGATCTTACAGGTAACCATCATTTCGGGAATGCGCAATTACAATATGAACTGTTGCTGTTAAGCAGTTGAACAGGTCCGTATTTCGATTTTTAACCACCAGAAATCTACGCGTATGCCGGAAATAAATGAACAAGTTGCACATATATCCTACAGTATTAATGGACTGAATGAAGCCGAAGCGTTAAAATGGCTGGCGGAAAACTTTTCCGGAAAAGTAGTGTTCTCCTCCAGTTTCAGTTACGAAGACCAGGCCATCAGCCATCTGATCCTGCATGGAAATCTTCCCATTGACATCTTCACGCTCGACACGGGCCGGATTTTCCCGGAAACCTATTCCGTTTGGCGCAGCACCAACGAGCGTTACAATACCCATATCAAAGCATTTTATCCCCAGGCGCAGGCTGTGGAAACACTGCTCAGCGAGAAAGGACCGCAATCATTTTACGAATCCCTGGAGAACAGGAAAGAATGTTGTTTCATCCGTAAGGTAGAACCATTAAAACGCGCGTTAAAGGGGCAGGAAATATGGATCACGGGCCTGAGAGCAGAACATTCTCCCGACCGTCAGGACATTCCCCAGGTGGAATACGACGCCAGCAACAACATCATCAAATACCATCCCATCCTGCACTGGAGTTTCGACCAGGTAAAGGCGTTCATCCAGGAGCACAACATCCCGTACAACCCGCTTCACGACAAGGGCTTCGTGAGCATCGGCTGTCAGCCCTGCACACGCGCCATCCGGGAAGGAGAAGATTTCAGGGCGGGAAGATGGTGGTGGGAAGATGCCACTAAAAAAGAATGTGGGCTACACGTTCATCAATAATATTCAGCAGAGCAAGAAAACAAGCGTATGAGCAAGTACAGATTAGATTACCTCGATCAGTTGGAAGCCGAAGCCATCCACATCTTCCGGGAAGTGGCGGGCCAGTTCGAGCGTCCTGCCCTCCTGTTCTCAGGCGGAAAAGATTCCATCACCCTGGTACAACTGGCCCTGAAAGCCTTTCGTCCGGGCAAGTTTCCCTTTCCACTTGTACACATCGATACCGGACACAATTTTCCGGAAGCGTTAAAATACAGGGATGAACTCGCAGAGAAACTGGGCGAGAAACTCATCGTCCGCAACGTGGGCGATACCATCAAAGCCAAACAACTTACAGAACCCAAAGGCAAATTCGCCAGCCGGAACGCACTGCAGACCTATACCCTGCTGGATACCATCGAAGAATTCAAATTCGATGCCTGCATCGGCGGCGCCAGAAGAGACGAAGAAAAGGCCCGGGCGAAAGAAAGGATATTCTCGGTACGCGACGAGTTCGGTCAGTGGGACCCCAAACGCCAACGCCCCGAACTGTGGAGCATCTATAATGGAAAAATCAGCAAAGGCGAAAACGTACGCGTATTCCCCATCAGCAACTGGACCGAACTGGATGTATGGAACTACATCAAACGTGAAGGCATTGAACTGCCCTCTATTTATTTCGCCCACGAACGTGAAGTACTCGAATATGAAGGACAATACATCGCTACGTCCGAATTCATTCAACTTGAACCCGGCGATACCGTCGTGAACAAAACCGTTCGTTACCGCACCGTTGGTGACATGACCTGTACCGCAGCCGTGGCTTCCACCGCTACAACTATCGACGATATCATCCGCGAAATCACCGCCACCAAAACAAGTGAACGCGGCGAAACAAGGATCGACGACAGAACCAGCGAAGCAGCGATGGAAGACAGGAAAAAGAACGGGTATTTTTAAT
>CAMLRX010000088.1 GCA_946482545.1 uncultured Flavihumibacter sp.
TGCGTTACCTCAGTTCCTGCACGGATATTTACGTGAGCTTTGATGTGGATTGCCTGGATGCTTCCATCTCGCGCGGAACGGGAACACCGGTTGGCAATGGGTTGCGAGAGCGCGAAGCCGAAGACCTGGTATCGAAATTTATGCAGAACCGGAAGATCTGTTGCTTTGAGGTTACCGAAGTAAATCCGACACTGGACAGGGAAAACCTGATGGCGGAAATCGCGTTCAATATTCTCCAGCGAAGCGTGAATGTATTGATGGTGAACTGAATCTTTTTCAGGAGGGCTGCATTTGTATAGTAATCCGGAAAATAATGAATTCCGCAGGCCGTACTGTGGCCATGCCAATTTGAACAATCATTTTCCCATCCAGGATGTCTTGTGTTGTCATGGTTTGGTGCAAGCCACATTGTACAAAGTAGGCCTGTTCTGGTTTTGCCCCTATCATTGCGCCTTGCCTCCATAATACGGTAAGAAAATTTTCGATCATGCCTTTCACTTTCACCCAGGTATTGGCATCATTCGGTTCAAATACGAATTGCTGCAATGCTTTGTTGCAACTTTCTTCCACCATCATGAATAAACGCACAACGGGCACATAGCGCCATTCATTATCGTTTCCGGCCAGTGTCCTGGCGCCCCATACCAATATACCTTTTCCGGTGAATGCGCTGATACAGTTGATGGACTTTCCTTTGTCGGTATCCACATTAAAAAGGCTTCGAACGCCATCAGTGAGCTGCATGGTAACACCGGTTACACCTTGCAGCGCCACATTGGCCGGCGCTTTCCAAACGCCGCGTTGGGCATCGGTTGTAGCGTACACACCTGCAAGGGCGGCAGATGGTGGCAATACCACCGGGAATTGTGCAAGCGCTGTTTTGATTTTTTTGTAAAGAACAGGGTCTGTCTCCTGAAACACTTTCACCGGCTGACGAAGCGTCTTTCCTTTCTGCGAAATACTTACCAGCACGGTCTTTTCATCGTAAACATATTGCAACGATGTGATGAGGTTGGGAAAATAAGCCGCCCCAAATTTCAGCGCTGCCGACCCGATTCCTTCCCGGAAGTTCCTTGCGATCGTCACCGCATTGGAAGCAGTTCCCTCACCTGTTTCATGCAGGTCAACAATACAAAAACGGTCGCGTAACCTGGCGCACAGCGCCAGGGCCTGATCGATGAGCGCATAGTGCGCTGCTTCTTCCATCCGCTGCGCTTCGGGAAAAAGGACTAAAGTTGGCGCATCTACGCGTTCCAGCGCATGAAGAGCCGAAAGCATATTATCCAGTTCAATCGGCTCATTGCCCGTGCTGAAACTACCGGCGGAAACCACATAACATGCACCTCCTCCGTTCATGAAATACAATTGCAGCGCGTAATACAGCAGGTGATTGTTGGGCTTCCCGCCAAAACTTACCCGCACTTCCCCTGACCCGCGGATTATTTGCCGGGGTTGTGTTGTAACCGTGAGCTGAAGGTTCGTTTCGGGAGCGGTAACGCCAAACATCGTTTCAAATTCACCCAGGGAGTTGATTCGTGTAGGGATGCCTGTAAGATCGGCTCTGTTCCTGTCAACAGCTTTCATGGTATAACCAATAAAAGCGGGCACCGCGGTGGGCACGGCGTTTATACCTGGAGGGAAGTTTGGTGTTTCTTCAATATACACACCTGGTGTTTTGTAATCGGGGGGCATTCGTATGTATTTTTTTCAAAGGAAATCCCATAAACTTTGAGGAGCATACCCCAGTTCTCGCTTCGCCTTTTCAATTACGAAGATTGTTTCCCGCGGGCGCTTTGCAGGTTGTGTGAATTCTTTTTCCGTAACGGGTGTGATGAGTGTCTGATCAAGGTCATGGCGCTTTGCTATGAATACCGCTATTTCATAAGGTGTTGCGGCATCTTTCCCGGAAATATGGAAAATACCCTGCGCTTTTTGTTGTGCAGCCAACAATATTCCTTTAGCCAGGTCATTCACTAATGTGGGCGTTCTGCGTTGGTCTGATACTACATTAATGGGTCTTTGTTCTTTTAATGCATTTAACACCCATGACGCGAGCGTGATTCGTGTGCCTTCAATGGCGTTTCCGAGTACGAGCACCGTTCTTACAATGCACCATTCTCCTGGATAATCCATCGCGGCTTTCTCTGCTGCCAGTTTACTGCTGCCGTAATAATTTACGGGATCAGGTACTGCTGTTTCATCATACGGTCCATCGTTGCCGCTGAATACAAAATCGGTAGAAACATACAAGAAATAAGCATTTACGCCTTTTGCGGCGTCCAGCAGGAAGCGTGTGGCGGTTACATTTACGTTCCAGCATTCAATAGGATGCATTTCTGCCTGGTCCACCTGCGTAATAGCGGCGGCGTGTATAATAATGTCCGGCCTTTCTTTCAGCACCAACCCGGTCACGGCAATGGCATCGGTTATATCGAGCGGAACGTAGGTCCAGTTGGCGGGATGCATTCTTGCGGCACCTTTTCCTGTGGCCAACACATCATAATCTGCGGCACTGAATTGCTGCAACAGGTGCTGCCCTAAAAGCCCGTTCGCGCCGGTAATCAAAACTTTTCTTTTCATGGTTTTCGATTCAATTACAATTTTACTGAATATTATCGGCCCGGGCTGTTTACAAAAAGATCAAGTACAGGTTCGCCTAAGAAATCGTTTGATTCAATTCATTTCCTTATTTTTGGGGCTTCGCTGAATTCTGATGAGATATTTTTTAATGAATCTCAGTAATCATTAGAATTCGTTGAATTAAACCCGAGAATTATTGACATGGAAAAGAAAGTGACCAAAATTGGCGTAATGACCTCCGGTGGCGATTCACCAGGCATGAACGCCGCGGTAAGGGCTGTAGTGCGTACCGGACTGTATCATGGTATGGAAGTATTCGGGATCATGAGGGGATATGCCGGTTTAATTGAAAACGATATTTTTCCCATGCACTCCAAAAGCGTGGCGAACATCATACAAAGGGGCGGAACCATTCTGAAAACTGCACGTTGCAAAGAGTTCCTGGAACACGAAGGACGCAAGAAAGCCTACGAGAACCTCAAAAAGCACGGTATTAACGGATTGGTGGTAATTGGTGGAGATGGCTCTTTTAAAGGAGCCCAGAAGTTCTCCAATGAATTCGACATCCCCTGTATCGGACTGCCCGGTACCATTGATAAGGATATTGCCGGAACTGATTTTACGATCGGATTCGACACTGCTGTAAATACAGCGGTGGAGGCCATCGATAAAATCCGTGATACTGCCGATGCGCACGACCGCCTCTTCATCATCGAAGTAATGGGGCGCGACGCTGGTTACATCGCACTGCATAGTGGGATCGCCACGGGTGCGGAGCATATCCTGATCCCAGAAAAGAAAACGGATATCGACCACCTTATTGCTTCGCTTCAGGAAAAAGAAAAAAGACAGAAACTTGTGAACCTGGTGGTGGTAGCCGAAGGCGATGGATTCGGCGGAGCAGAAGAAGTAGCCAAAGTGGTAAAGGAAAAACTGAACGCCGATACCCGTGTTTGTATCCTCGGACACATCCAGCGCGGTGGTGCACCCAGTTGCCTCGACAGGCTCATCGCCAGCAGAATGGGCTACTCCGCAGTGGAATGCCTGATCGAAGGAAGGCACAATGTGATGGTGGGCATCGTGAACAACAAGATGAGCTACACGCCACTCGATAAGGCCGTGAAAGCCAAACAAAAGATCGGGGACGACTGGATGAAGATTGTAAAAATATTGGCATCCTAAAATACTACGGGGCAGCCGGCTGATGTGTCGCCTGCCCCTTTTTCGTGCACAGATTGATTATCGTACGCAACAACAAAACAAACACAGAACATGTCAAAACACGTAGAAAAGTATCTGCACAAGCAGATGGACCGCGAAGCAGGAAAAGAGCACACCATCCACCGCACCAAAATCGTGGCAACAGTGGGCCCCGCCTGCGATACCTACGAAAAACTCCTGGAACTGGTGAGAGCAGGTGTGAATGTATTCCGCCTCAACTTCTCTCATGGTTCACATGAAGACAAAGCAAAAATCATTGAGCATATCCGCAACATCAATAAAACCGAACCTTACACCATCGCTATCCTGGCCGATCTGCAAGGACCAAAACTCCGCGTGGGTGAAATCCAGGGCGGCGCTATGGAAGTAAAGGCGGGAGATGTGCTCACCTTTACATTCGAAAAATGTGTAGGCACCATGGAAAAAATCTATGTGTCCTACCCCAACCTTCACCAGGACGTGAAAGTCGGCAACATTATCCTTATAGATGATGGTAAGATTGAAGTGAAAGTGGTGGAGATTACACCTGCCAACGACGTAAAAGTAGAAGTAACGCTGGGCGGTATCCTTTCTTCTAAAAAAGGCATCAACCTCCCCGATACGAAAGTTTCCCTCCCCGCTCTCACCACCAAAGACCTCGAGGACCTCGAATTTATCCTCACTCAAAACGTAGATTGGATCGCACTTTCCTTCGTTCGCGACGTGAAAGATATTACCAGCCTGAAGACCAGGCTCACAGAAGCAAAAAGTAAGGCCAAGGTAATCGCCAAAATCGAAAAGCCTGAAGCGCTTAAAAATATCCGCGACATCATCATTGAATCAGATGCCATCATGATTGCCCGTGGCGACCTCGGCGTGGAAGTTCCCGTTGAAAAGGTGCCTATGATCCAGAAGGACCTGATCCGCAAATGTATCCACCGCGCGAAACCCGTGATCGTGGCCACACAGATGATGGAAAGCATGATCGACCGTGTGAAGCCCAACAGGAGTGAAATCACCGACGTGGCCAACGCTGTGCTCGAAGGCGCTGACGCCGTGATGCTCTCCGGTGAAACCGCTACCGGTCAACACCCGGCACTGGTGGTAAGCACCATGAAGAAGATCATCATGGAAGTGGAAGCTACTGAATACAATTACAACAGGGAAGATGACCTGGCACCGCAACCCCACTCCCCCTCTTTCCTCAGCGACGCCATCTGCTACAATGGTTGTAAAATCGCCAAAGATGTTCATGCTGATGCGTTGATTGGTATGACGCAATCCGGTTACACTGGTTTCATGCTCTCCAGCTATCGTCCTAAATCTCCATTGTATATTTTTACAAAAGAACGCACATTGGTGAACCAGCTTAGTCTGAGCTGGGGTGTCCGTGCCTTCTATTATGACGAAGAAGAAAGTCTGGATGATATCATCTCCGACCAAATCGAGATTTTGAAGGAAAGAGGTTTTCTGAAAACAGGTGATGTGGTGATTAATACGGGTAGTACGCCGGTGAAGATGCATTTGCCGACGAACGTGTTGAAGATAACTAAGTTGTAGCCTCACCCCAACCCCTCTCCCAGGGGAGAGGGGCAACACAAGTTGTGTTGTTTTATTCGAGGTGGCGATGCTTTTTTTGAGACTTCTTATAGGTACATAAATAAAAATCCCCCGGTGGTTTACCGGGGGATTTTTTATTGGAAGTTATTCCTGTTTATTTCTTTACCATGTCGTTCATTACTTGAACGGCTTCTTCCAGGTAAATGTCTTCACTCAGTAACTTCATCCACTTTTTATAGTTTTCGAGTTTGTTTTTGTCGGCTGAAAGGGTTTCCATCACAGAAGCGTGGGCCTCCAGTTCAAGCGGTGTTTTCAGCTTGTTCACGCCTTCGATTTCCTTTACTTTTTCGCGGATCATCTTTTGCTGTGCCCTGTATTGGGTCAGGTTCAGAGAAGCTGTTTTCTCATCATTTTTCGCGCCGAGCCACTCACCATTTTTGCGGATGGTTTCGAAAGCTGTATGTGCTTTTACGCGTGTTTCACTTTTGGCTTTTAATGCAGCTACATCTACAGGTTGCTTCCAGGCCGTGTAATCAGCTTTGGCGATTTCATCCCAGGGCAATGCATCCGGATTGTCTTTTTCGCGCACTTTAGCGGTTTCCAATACATCAGGAATCACGATATCTGAAGCCACACCACGGAGTTGGGTGGAGCCACCGTTGATGCGGTAGAATTTCTGCAATGTGAGTTTTACAGAACCCAGGTCACTGTTGGGATTAAGCATACCGGAACTGAAATCCAGTCCTATATTTCGTTGCACGGTTCCTTTACCATAAGTTGAAGTACTGCCGATGATTACACCGCGCTTATAATCCTGTATCGCCGCGGCGAATATTTCAGAAGCGGAAGCGCTGTATTCATTCACCATTACAGCCAGCGGTCCATCGTACAGAACGGACTTGTCACGATCAGGCAGCACTTTTGGTTTACCGTCACGGTCTTTCACCTGAACCACGGGACCGTCGGGGATAAAGTAACCTACAATCTGGATCACATCATACAGGGAACCACCGCCGTTGTTGCGGAGGTCCATTACAATACCATCCACATTGGCTTCTTTCAGTTTCACGATCTCTTTCCCTACGTCTACTGCGCTTTTCGCGCCATCGGCCCTTTCAAAATCAGCATAGAAATCTTTAAGGAAAATATAGCCTATTCTTTTATCACCTTCCTTCACCACAAGGCTGCGGGCGAAACCTTCATCCTGCACAATTTCGTCGCGTACCAGGCTCACTACTTTCAGACTGCCTTCTTTTTTCTTCACAGTAAGTTTCACCTCGGTGCCTTTTGCGCCACGTATCACTTTCACGGCATCGGTGATATCAAAACCGGACAGGTCTACGGGCTCCTGGGTACCCTGCCCTACTTTCATGATGATGTCTCCTTCTTCCAGCTCACCGGATTTCCAGGCCGGACTACCAGCCACGATGCTGATGATCTTGATAGTACCTTCCGGTGTTTCCTGGAGTTGTGCGCCGATACCGAAGAAACGGCCACTCATTTGTTCGTCGAAATACCTTTTATCAACGGGCGGGAAAAAGTTCGTGTGTGGGTCCATGGTAGAAGAGATGGTATTTACCAACAGGTTAAAACGCTCTTCTTCCGTGAATTTATTTTTCAGCCTGTCGAACATGTCGTGGATGGTCTTCTTCACTTTTTCTCGGGCTTCTGTTTCCAGTTCTGCATCTGTCTTCACTTTAAAGCCTTCGGTACCTTTGTTTTTCTCGCGCAGGTCCAGCAGGTCAGCATATCTTTCAAGCGTAAGGTATTTCAGTTTTTTGCGCCAGGCATCTGTTCTTTCAGCGGCAGTGGCTGAATAATTATTCTTTTCAGGATCCAGTGCGATGGATTCATTGGTGGTGAAATCAAAAGGTTTGGCCAGCAATCCTTCATAGATGCCGGATACTTCCGTCATTCTTTTCTGGTAAACGGCGCTGATGGCGGGAAAGAATTGAATAGCGCCGCCGTTGATTTCATCATCGATCCTTGTTTCAAACTTTTTCAGTTCCTGAATATCTGATGCGAGGAAGATATTCTTGTCGCGGTCCAGGTCTTCGAGGTATTTCTTAAAAATAACTTTTGAAAAATCGTCGTTGATATTTTTAGGACTGTAATGTCCCTGTGATAACATCTCGCCCAGGTTTCTCAATATCCTTTCATATTTGGTGGGGGGTGCTCCGTGTGTGCCGAGGGAACGGTAAGCCAGGAAAAGGCCGCACACCAACAGCAGTGCAACCACCGGTAAACTCTTTTTGCTAAACATAGTTTGTACTAATTTATTCATGCCTGTCAAAAATAACGAATTAATAAAGGGTTTCTTGTTAATGCTTTGCTTAATAATCTTTTGAAATTTATTTTGTTGATTTTGAATATTTACTATTTTTGCAGCCTGTTTACGGAGGGCGTAGCTCAGTTGGTTAGAGCGTCAGTTTGTGGCACTGAAGGCCGTGGGTTCGAAACCCATCGTCCTCCCCGGAAAGAGAGCTGTAATATTACAAGTATTACGGCTCTTTGTTTTTAAACAATGGCTTGTTGCGCATTTTTCCCATCACGGTTATTGCATTTATAAAGAAATTGTAACCCAGGTTTGAAATGATCTACTTACTTCCCATTATCGCCGCGTTCACCGGCTGGATCACCAATAAGATCGCTATTAAATTATTGTTCCACCCCCGGCTCCCTGTCAGGTTTATGGGTATGACCATTCAGGGTGTTTTCCCGAAACGGCAACAACAGTTCGCGGAGAAGCTGGGCAAACTGGTGAGCAGGGAATTGCTTTCTTTTGATGACATTAAACAGAAGATCGCCCGTCCGGAGAACGTAAACAAAATAATGCCTCTTGTTGAAAAGCACATTGACAATTTCCTGCAGGTGAAACTGGGTGAAAAGATGCCCATCGTGCGGGCCTTCGTGGGAGAAAGCACGCTCAACCAGATGAAATCCATCCTGATGGAAGAACTGGAGGCGCTGTTCCCCGCCCTGATGGAAGATTATATGCACCAGGTAAAAACCGATCTTGACCTGGAACAGATCGTAACCCGTAAAATCGCCGCTTTCTCCACCGATAAACTGGAGGAGATATTGATGCAGATTATGTCGAAAGAATTTGTCTTCATCGAAGTGATAGGGGCGGTATTGGGTTTCATCATCGGATTGATTCAACTGGCCCTTACATTCCTCTGATTCAGCGCTTTTTTCTTATCCTGCCAGCCAGGTTCGCAAGATTTTTCTCTGTGCGGCGTCTTATTCACCATTCATCCAAATTATGGGCTATGGATGGTTGGATTATCAGATATTTGCGCCCACTTAACACAAACACATGAGAAGGATCGTATTGCTTTTCGCACTAATCACTGCTTTTCAATCATTTGCTACCGCTCAACCGCCCGCAGGCATGCGCCCCGGTGCCGGGAACGCCCAGATGAATATTGGTCGTTTTTACGGTAAGATTGTAGATGCCACTACAGGAAAACCTGTTGACGCCGCATCAGTACAACTTTTACAAAACCGTTTTGACTCCGTTTCTAAATCAAGAAAAGATGTTATAGTGGGCGGTCAGCTCACCAGGGCTAATGGTGATTTCAGTCTGGAGAACCTCTCCCCCATGGGCAATTACAAATTAATGGTAACCGCCATTGGCTATAAAACAGTAGACCAGAAGGTTGCTTTTGAATTCAAACCCGGCGGTAACGCCCAGCAAATGATGGGTGGCCTGGATAAGGACCTCGGCAACATCAAACTGGAATCTGAAGCCAAAGTGCTGGAAGGGGTTACGGTAACCGCCTCCAAACCAACTTTGGAAATGGCGATAGACCGCAAAGTTTTTAATGTTGAAAAGAACCTGATGAGTACTGGTGGTACCGCTGAAGACGTACTCCGCACTGTACCTTCCGTAGCTGTAGACATTGATGGCAACGTAACCATGCGGAACACCGCCCCCCAGATATTTGTAGACGGACGGCCTTCCACCCTGACCATCGACCAGATACCTGCCGACGCGATCCAGAGCATAGAGCTGATCACCAACCCTTCCGCAAAGTACGACGCTTCCGGCGGTATGGCTGGTATCATTAATATTGTCATGAAGAAAAACCGCCGCATCGGTTACAACGGAAGTGTACGCGCGGGCATCGACAAGCGTGGCCGGTTGAACGGCGGCGCGGACATTAATGTGCGCCAGGGGAAAGTAAACGTGTTCGCAAGCGGCAACATCAACCAGCGAAAATCCATCAGCGAAGGAACTACAGATCGAATGGAGTACACTGCAAAAGGAGACAAACGTATCGACCAGGACAACGATTCCGAAAACAAAGGCACCTTCGCCATGGGCCGCTTTGGTATCGATTATTTCCTGGACAACAGGAACACCCTAACCTACACGCAATCGCTGATGCGCGGCAGTTTTAAGTCTTCTGACGTACAAACCACCACCAACCGATTCCTTGCAGGACAGGAATTCGATTATATAGGACAGCGGAATGGCCTCTCCGACCGCACTTTCAATAACCTTGGTTCATCGCTCGCGTACAAACATCTTTTCGCGAAACCCGGCAAAGAAATCACTGCCGACCTGAACTACAACAAAAGTAAGAACGACAACAACGGCGATTTCATCACGAAGTTCTATAACCTGAACATGCAGCCCTTTGGCACCAAGCCAGACGCCATGCAGCGCCAGATGGGCGAAGGTGAAAACGGATTCTTTACAGCACAGACTGATTTCGTAAACCCCTTCTCCGACAAAATGAAACTGGAATTGGGTGCCCGTATCGCCATCCGCGATTTTACTTCGGTGAACAATAACTATATTTTCAACCCAACTTCGGGTAACTACGAATTGCAGGCGGCCGCCAGCAACCAATACGAGTTCAACGATAAAGTGTATGCCGCTTACGCCAGCTTCTCGAACCAATACAAAAAACTGGGTTACCAGATTGGCTTGAGAGCGGAAAGCTCCGACTATACCGGTTTGTTGATTGACCAGAACCAGGAGTTTAATACGAAGTACCCGATCAGTTTATTCCCGAGTGCCTTCTTTACTTACAAACTTTCTGAAACGGAAGATATTCAACTGAATTATACACGTCGCGTAAACAGACCCAGTTTCTTCCAACTGATTCCGTTCACCGATTATGTGGATTCGCTCAACATCAGCCGTGGTAACCCAGCGCTGAGACCGGAGTTCACACATTCTATGGAACTTTCTTACCAGAAAACATTCAGCCGCAGTCATAATTTCCTCGGATCAGTATATTATAAGAATACCACCGACCTGCTCTCCCGTTACCAGTTCACGGAATATTCCGACCTGGTGGGCGATTCAGTGATCATCAACTCTTACCAGAACGCGAGCGAAAGTTATTCTTATGGCGTGGAACTTACTTCCCGTAACGCATTTACCAAATGGCTGGAAGTAACCTCCAACCTGAACCTCTACAATTCAATTATCGACGGCAGTAATATTGAAAAAGGATTGCGCAACGAACAATTCTCTTACTACGCGAAGTTGAATACGAACTTTAAACTACCTTCCAATTACAGCATTCAACTTACAGGAGAATACCAATCGAAGACGGCCATCCCCGTGAATACCGGCGGACGCGGCGGAGGCGGATGGATGGGGCCACAGGCTTCCACCACACAAGGTTATATCCGTCCCAACTATGGACTGGACATTGCTTTCAAGAAGGATTTCCTGAAGAACAACGCGGCTTCCGTAACATTGAGTTTCTCAGATATACTGAGAACACGTTTGTACGATGCCTATTCTGTTTCCAGCTCATTTGAGCAGAATACGAACCGCCGTCGCGACCCGCAGTTCGTGCGCCTGAACTTCAGCTACCGCTTCGGAAAATTTGATGCGAGCCTGTTCAAACGCAAGAACAACAGAGGTGGCATGGATGGAATGCAGGATGTGCAGATGTGATTAAACTTCCTTCCCGGTTAACATGGGAACAAAAGAGAAACGATCAAACGTTTCTTTGATAACAGAGCCATCGGCTTGTTTGGTGAGGCGCAGCATACGTTGTGCCTCACCTTCGTTCAGGGGAATCACCATTTGTCCGCCTACAGCCAGTTGATCGATCAGTTTCTGTGGTATTTCCGGCGCAGCCGCGGTGATAATCACTTTGTCGAATGGCGCATAGGTGGGAAGTCCTTCAAAGCCATCACCATAAAAAAACTTGAGCCAACGGTATTTTTTAGGATAAGCAAAAGTTCTGATCTCATCAAACAATTGCTTTTGCCTTTCGATGGTATAAACACGCGCGCCCATTTCGGCCAGCACACAGGCCTGGTAAGCGCTGCCGGTACCAATTTCGAGTACCTTATCCATCGGTTTCACATTCAGCAGTTGCGATTGGTACGCCACTGTGTAGGGTTGTGAAATGGTTTGTCCTACTGAAATGGGAAAAGCTTTGTCTTCATAAGCCACTTCCAGAAAAGCCGATTCCAAAAAGAAGTGACGGGGGATATTGTTCATCGCCTCCAACACGGTTTCGTCTGTAATGCCTTTGTCGCGGATCTGGTCAATCAGTTTTTTCCGCATACCCTTGTGTCTGTAATCGTCGAGTGTTGGTTTCATCTATGTTGCTGAATTAGAAGCAGTGCTGTTCGCTTTAGGAAGAATGTGAAGCGCAAAGGTAGAAAAAGTTTGAGGGAGTACTTTCACCCGCCTTATATTTGCCAACTACGCGCATGAAATACAATTTTGTTACCATCGAAGGCAATATAGGAGCAGGGAAAACCACACTTTCCCACCTGCTCGCAAAAAAGTTTCAGGCCCGCCTGGTACTGGAAGAATTCGCGGACAATCCTTTCCTGCCGAGGTTCTACGAGAATCCGCAGCAATACGCCTTTCCCCTGGAATTGTTCTTTATGGCGGAACGGTATAAGCAACTGAAGGAGATGGTGCACAGCAAGGATCTTTTCAATACCATAACGATATCTGATTACCTGTTCACGAAATGCCTTTTGTTCGCGAAAGTGAACCTTCCTGAAGAAGAATACCGGCTTTACCAGAAGCTGTTTGAGATCATCCACCAGCAGATCATTCAACCTGATATACTGATCTACCTGCATTCGCCGGTGAAGAAACTACAGGAGAATATCCGGAAAAGAAACAGGCCTTACGAACAAAGCATACAGGACGAATACCTGTTCAGCTTACAGGAAACGTACACACATTATATCAAGCAACACAACATCAAAACGATATTCATCGACTGCAGCAATGCAGATTTCCTGGGCAACGAAAAACACCTCCAGGTGGTGCTGGACGCGCTGGAAAAGGACCTGGATCACGGGCAGCATTATTTTACATTGCCCTGATTTTCACAAAATTCCCTATCTTGCCCCCTGTTTTGAATAAAATTTTTGAATCGCCGAAGTAACTGAAAAAACTGAGCATGACACACGAAGACGATTTTGAATCCAGTCTGGCCGGAGATGCCGGGCAGCACGACCAAAAAGCGAGCTGGTTTAAAAGGATCAAAAAGGGCATTCTTACTTCTACTTCAGAAAAAAAAGAGACCCCCGAAGGGCTTTGGAGCAAATGCCCCGAATGTAATTATATATGTACCGCTAATGAACTGAAAGAGAATGTGTACGTATGTCCCAAATGTAACCACCACCACCGGGTGGGCAGCGCGGAATATTACGATTTCCTGTTCGATAATGGTGAATACACCGAATTATTCGGCAACATCCTTTCTAAAGACAGACTCGGTTTCGTAGACCTGAAGCCTTATAAAAAGAGACTGGAAGACATCTGGGCTAAAACGGACCTGAAAGATTCCATGCGCGTCGCCACCGGTAAAATGGAGGGTGAAGACATTGTGATCGCCTGTATGGACTTCGAATTCATCGGTGGCTCACTGGGCTCCGTAATGGGAGAGAAATTCGCCCGTGCGGTGGATTACGCCATCCAGCACAAAATGCCTTACATGGTGATCTCCAAATCAGGCGGTGCCAGGATGATGGAAAGCGCATTCTCCCTGATGCAACTGGCCAAAACCTCCGGAAAACTTTCTCAACTTTCCGATGCGGGATTACCTTATATATCCTTGTTGACCGATCCCACTTTCGGTGGTATCTCCGCTTCTTTCGGGATGCTGGGCGACATCAACATCGCGGAACCCGGCGCATTGATTGGCTTCGCGGGCCCGAGGGTAATTAAAGAGACCATCAAAAAGGACCTTCCACCCGGATTCCAACGCAGTGAATTCCTCCTGGAACATGGATTCCTCGATTTTATTGTAGACAGAAAAGAAATGAGGCAGAAGCTGGCGCAGATGATCCGGCATTTTAAATAGGAACCAGTGGCAGACATCAGGAACAAATCAGCCCGCTTCGAATTTTTCATAGATGATACTTACACAGCGGGCATGGTACTTACGGGCACGGAAGTGAAATCGTTGCGGGCAGGAAAAGCCAGCTTCAACGACTCGTTCTGTATTATCCATAAAGGTGAACTGTTTCTGAAAAGTTTCCACATCTCTCCTTATACGTTTGGCACCTACAACAACCACGACCCGCTTCGCGACCGTAAACTCCTCCTCAACAAAAAGGAATTACGGAAAATCGAAAGTAAACTCAAAGAGAAAGGATACACCGTTGTGCCCCTCAAAGTTTTCTTTTCCGAGAAAGGATTCGTGAAATTAGAGATCGGCCTTGGTAAAGGAAAGAAACTCCACGACAAGAGGGAATCCATTAAAGAACGGGATACGGAGCGGGAACTTAGAAGGTATAAATGATTTTGGATGATGGATTTTGAATGATGGATTGCAGCGCTTTTGTTCCAACGTCATTCATAATCTAAAATTCAACATTCATCATTCAAAATCCTATCTGGCCCCTTTTTTGCGCATTCCCCTACAATTCATAACTTTCCCGTATGCGCAAAATCACCCTTTTCACTTTACTCGCTTTCTTTTCTACTATTTCTTTCGCTCAAACCGTAACCGGTAGTTGGTATGGAAAGGCTTCCGTTCGGCTGGGCAGTGATGGCAGCAATAACTACCTCACTGAATTGCAGATCCGCCAGAAAGGCGATGAAGTGGAAGGCGTATTGGGTTACTACTTTCGCGACCAGTACCAGAGCATGTTTGTACGCGGAAAGTACGATAGCAAAACCCGCGAAATGGTGATCAGAAACATTCCGATGATGTATTTCCGCTCCACCGCCAGTTTCACCATCGATTGTATCATGAACCTGAGCCTGGTACTCAATAGTTCGCAGGTAAGCAAAAGTTTGAAAGGACATTTTTTCAGTCTGGAAGAATACAAAAATACCTGTGGTGACCTTTTCGTCAGCTTTACATTAGATTCAACAGATTTCAGTCACGACAGTACCTTCAAAGCAGGCTTTTCCACTACCAAAGTATGGCGGCCGCAAGTGGAAGACGTGGTCATTTCTTCTAATCCTATTAAAAAGGATTCCATTAAAGTAGTAACGTCGATGCCTGTTCCAACAGAAAATTCATTGAAGGAACTTTTTGATAAACGCAGGAGCATTATTGCGGATAATATTTATGTTGAAAGTGATTCTATCCGTGTAAGTCTTTACGATAATGGAGAAGTGGATGGCGATAGTGTTTCCGTTTTTTTCAACAACATACCGGTTATCATGAAGCAATCGCTTACCGCAAGAGCGCTTACGGTTTACGTGGCGTTGGATACCACGAAAGAGGTGAATGAGATCAGTATGTTTGCGGAAAATTTAGGGAAGTATCCGCCGAACACAGCGCTGATGGTGGTTTCAGATGGGGTGAGGAACTACGAGGTGTTTATGTCCAGTTCGCTGAGTCAGAATTCGGTGTTGCGGATAAGGCGGAAGAAAAAGTGATTTTTTTCACGCAAAGGGCGTAGAGAACAAATTTTTTTCTACAGGCAGGTGAGCTTAAGTATAGCTGTTGAAGGATGATTTTCTCGCAACGCCGCGGCGACGCAACGCTTTGATGACCTGCTGTTATCTTTGAATTTAAAAAGCAGGTTACCGCTGTCGCTACAGTCTAAATAATGCAAATGGGTGAGTCAATTAATGACTCACCCATTTGCATTATTTAAGTATTCCAACCAAATCATCTATTGCAGGGAATTATTCCCTTACGGTGTAACAAACCAATTTAGGCGTTGCGCCGCCGCGTCGTCGCGAGAAATTACACTACTACTTGCTCACCTTCATCTCCACCCTCCTGTTCTTCGCTTTACCAGCCGCAGTATTATTATCCGCTATCGGACGATCAGGACCAAATCCTTTGCTGGTAAGCCTTGCGGAATCTATGCCTTTGCTCACGAGGTACTTCTTCACAGCATCTGCCCTGCTTTGCGAGAGTTTGGTATTGATGGCTGCGGACCCGGTGTTATCGGTGTGCCCTTCAATTTCCAGTTCAAGGGTTTCATCTTCTTTCAGCACTTTTACTACCTCATTCATGTATTTGTAGGAGTTCGCGGTAAACTTAGCACTTCCGGAAGCAAAGAAAATCTGCGAAGCGGCCATATTCACCTTTTCAACGATCTCCTGCTTTACTTCGGGGCATCCGTTGTTGGAAGCGGGACCAGCTTCCATCGGACAAAAATCCACTTCATCGTTCAGGCCATCGCCATCCGTATCCGGGATCGGACATCCTTTGAAGCGGGCCACACCGGCAACATCAGGGCATTTATCCTCGTTGTCTGTGATGCCATCACCATCCTTATCCGGCGGAGGACAGCCCTGGAAAGCAGCCAATCCTTTCACATCAGGACATTTATCCTCTTTATCGGCGATACCGTCGCCATCTTTATCAGGACATCCTTTCAGACTGGCAGGACCGGCTTCGTTGGGACAGGCATCTTCCGTATCCGGAATACCATCACCATCCGTATCCAGTGGAGCCGTTGGAATTACTACAGGTTCCACTTTCGGCGCTTCACGTTTCTTGCCGATATTGCCCAGGAAACCTACACCCCAGTAGAAATGATAATTGGTATTATCGGATATGCCTAACCGGTATTGCGACTGAAGCTGAATGAAAGTTTCATCAAACAGGTTCACCTGAATGCCTGTTCCCAGCGGAATATACGTGCCCCAATAGCCGCTGTAAGAAGAAATACCAACACCTGCTGTAAGGTATGGCGATACCCAGTAATTATCTGGGAGCATCTTCGCGTTGGCCGTGGCATCAATTTCCATCAGGAATTTCTCCTGTGTACTGGCAGCCCTGTTCTTGTAAGGATATTTAAGAAAACTTCCTGAAAGATTGGCCGCGAAATCGAGGTGATTGGTAACACCTTTCCAATAGCTGACGGCGAGGCCGGGAGACATTTCAGAAAGCTTCGCGAATTTTTTATCGTTGATGGCCGCGCTAAGGGAGTTGGCGCGCAAATAAGTGGCCGAAGGAAAATCCTGCATGATAAAATGAACACCGATCGCGGGCCTTTTGGTGTAATCGGGTTTCACGGGCGTTTGCGCCATAACATCTCCCAATACAGCGGAGAGGAGCAGCGCTGATGCGGCGAACTTCTTCATAATTAGAGTTTTAGTTAATAGTACTGAACAAATTTAAGGAGGCGGCCTTGAAAATAAAATAAATTATCCGTAGCCGTTAATCGGCCGGTTTTTTCTTGCCCAGCACTTCCACTTCAACTCGTGCCAGCCCTGAACTGAGCATTCCGAGTTTTGCAGCGGCCACCCTGCTGAGGTCGATTACACGTTTGTTGCGGTAATGCAGGCGGTCGTTGATCTTCACATATACCCATTTTTTATTGCGGAGGTTGGTTACCTTAACCCAGGTACCAAAAGGTAGTTTATTGTGTGCGGCGGTGAATTTGGATTGGCTGAAAATTTCGCCGTTGGCCGTCTTTCTCCCATTGAATTTATCCGAATACCAACTGGCCGTTCCGGTTTGAACAGTACCTTTCTTTCCGAATGGCAAAGTATCGGTGCTGCACAATCCGCCAGCCCTGGCAAAACAGGATAAGCACAGTAAAAACAATATGGCCGGCAGTTTCAAAGGCATAATGGAAAAAGCTATTTTTACGCTTACCGGACGACCTGGCCGCCCAAAAAGTTGCTAATGATAAACAATATAAGACCAGTTTCGCGAAAATACAACCTGCTGCTCATTTGTTGCTTCGCCTGTTTTGTTCACTGTTCCGCGCAAACGAAAAAGATTCCGCTCAACAAATACGGACTGGAAGTGGTGAGCAACACCAAACTTTACAGGCAACTGGTGCGTTCGGGAAAGGTTCCGGGGCTTTCTCCAATTGCGCAACTGCCGGGAATAAAAACGGATTTGCGTTATGCAGACACCAATAATTTCACGGGCAAAATACTGTATAAGGAAGGTGCCGCCGCTTATCTCTTAACACCTGCAGCCAACGCCTTGCGCAAAGTACTGGAGGAACTGAAAGAAAAAGGGCTGGGGTTATTGGTGTGGGACGCATACAGGCCTTATAGTGTGACCGAAGCAATATGGAACGAAGTGCACGACGAACGATACGCCGCTAATCCAACAAAAGGAAGTGGCCATAACCGGGGCCTCTCCATCGACTGTACCCTGTATGATCTTCAAACCGGCTTGCTACTCGAAATGCCCACAGATTTTGATGATTTCTCCCCAAAAGCACACCATTCCTTCACTATGCTTTCCGTTACCGTACGCAATAACAGGAAAACGCTGCTGGATGTTATGGAAAAGTACGGTTTCAAAGCACTCAGCACAGAATGGTGGCATTATGCTTTCCCCAATACCGGAAATTTTCCAATACTCGATATTCCCTTTAAACATCTACCCTGAAAAGAAAATAATTGTCCTAACTGGAAAATATTATATTTGACGCGGCTTACTTTTACATGACCCTACCAGTTAACCCTGATTCCAGTCAAATTTAACATTTGTGTTTAACCCCTTACAACATGAGGTGCTCCTCAAAAACCAGTGGCATGAAATCATATATTTCAGGGCGGTTAATCTTATCCGGCACAATTATACCCCATATACCAAACACATGGATGCGGGAAACTACCGCCAGGTGATGCGTGAACACGCCCAATTGCTGAAAGAAAAGAACCCTGCTTTCATACTTGAGGATACGCGCAACTTCCACTTTATTATTAATCCTGAACTGAGAAGCTGGCTGCAGGATTATATGAAAGAAGAGATGAAGGAGATGGAAGTATTAAGAACGGCGATTGTAAGCGGAGATGATTTCTTTGTACAACTTAGTATTGAACAGGTAATACCGGATGATGTAGATAGAAATGTAATAAAGGAATTGCGGTATTTTGAAGAAGAGGAAGAGGCCCTGCTTTGGCTCACAGGACCTCTGTAATGTTAAAGGTCAATCACTTCTTCCACGGCATCTATATTGATGGGGCCGTAAATATGCGGAAAGGTTTCATTCACAGAGGGCGAAGCCTCATATTTCAAAGGATGTTTCAGCTTTTCCGTTTCCAGCAAAAGCGCCACCAGTCCTTTCTTACCATCAAAATAGCGTTTCAGCACGCTTCTCATTTGTTGCAGTTCGCAGCAGTGAATAAAGTTTTCTGCTGCCAGGGAAGCCGCTTCATAAGAGCCTTTTTTCTCTGCTTCCTTCCACTCCTTCTTGGAGGTGATGTGATAAATTGTAGCCATTATTTCCAGATTCTAGGTATCAGTTGTTGTTGCATCATCAGGTCACACAATACGATTGCCGTAACCGATTCCAGTACCACCGGCACACGGAGCGCGATACAGAGGTCGTGCCGCCCGCGAACGGCGAACAGTTCCTGCTTTCCGGTTTCGCGGTTAAAAGTGAATTGTTCTTTAGGTGTGGAAGAAGTGGGTTTAACCGCCACGCGGAAAACGAGGTCGTTCCCGTTGCTGATCCCGCCTACAATCCCCCCCGCATGGTTGGTAGTGGTTTTGCCGGAAGCATCTTCTATTACGTCATTATGGTCGGAACCGAACATATTTGCAGCCGCGAAACCGGTTCCGAATTCCACACCCCGAATGGCGGGGATCGCGAATACCGCGTGGCTAAGTACAGACTCTACGGAATCCCAGAATGGTTCTCCGATACCTATAGGCATTCCGGTAACCACGCATTCCACCACACCGCCCACCGAGTCTTTCGCATCGATGCCTTTTTGTAATCCTTTCTCCAGGTCGGTTTCTCCGGCTATGGATACGATATGCGCTTTTACTTCGATGCCGGTCATCAGTTTTTTTGCTACCACACCGGCAGCCACCTGCGTGAGGGTAAGCCTGCCGCTGAAATGTCCGCCACCACGGAAATCCTCGTATCCGCCATACTTTTCCGTAGCCACCCAGTCGGCATGGCCGGGGCGGGGAACGGCGCGCAACTTCTCATAATCAGTGCTGCGTGTGTTGTTGTTCGCAAACATAATAGTGAGCGGAGCGCCGGTTGTTCGTCCATTGAAAACACCACTTTTGAACACGGGAAGATCATCTTCCTTTCTGGGCGTAGTGCCCTTTTGGGTACCTCCTCTCCTTCTTTCCAGGTCGGGAAGAAAGTCTTCCACTTCCAATGGAAGTCCGGCGGGACATCCATCAATGGTTACGCCCACACTTTCGCCGTGCGATTCGCCGAATACATTTATGCTGAATAAAGAGCCGAAATGGTTCATCCGTGTACTTTTATTCCGTGAGTAGTAACTTCAGCGCCCAGTTGCTGAATATGTCCGTAAAAATCGGGATATGATTTATTGATGGCTTCCGCTTCTTCAATGGAAACGGGTCCATCTGCCCGCAACGCGGCCACAGCGCAGGCCATGGCGATGCGGTGGTCGTGCCGGCTGTGCACCTGCGCGGCTTTCAGTCCTGTTCCTCCTTCAATCAACATCAGGTCATCCTGGAGCGTGATCTTAATGCCCATCTTACCGAATTCATCCTGCAAGGTAACACCACGGTCACTTTCCTTGTGGGCAAGGCGTGAAACACCGGTGATTACCGTGGTGCCTTCACAACATGCTGCCAAGGCTACCAGTGGAGGAAAAAGATCAGGGCAGTCCGTAGCGTCGAACTGGAATGCCTTTAGTGCAGAGGGACGAAGTTCAATTTCTTTATCACGAACAGACATGCCCGCGCCGCTATCCTGCAAAGCCTGCAGAATTGCTTTATCAGCCTGGGTGGAGTTCAGGTCGAGCCCGCTTACTGTAATGTTGCCCGCGATAGCGCCAGCCACCAGGAGGAATGCGCCGCCGCTCCAGTCTCCTTCCACTTCGTAAACGCGGGAAGCATTGGTGGCAACGGTATTGGTATCAAAATAAAAACTTTCGTAGTTTCTGT
>CAMLRX010000089.1 GCA_946482545.1 uncultured Flavihumibacter sp.
GCAGGGAAGGGAAAGTGATACCGGTAATGGTATACACCAATTGCGACAGTGTGGAGTTGTTCCTCAATGGCAAATCTTTCGGTATGAAAGCGCTGGAGTTCCCAAGGCAGGGAAACGCGGGTGGCTGGAACCGTTACGCCACACCACCTGTAAGCGCCACTACGGCTGACCTGCACCTTACCTGGGATGTACCTTACGAAAAAGGAACCCTGAGGATCGTTGGCCGGAAGAATGGAAAAATAGCGGTGGAAAAGGAGTTGCGCACAACCGGTGTTCCTGCTGCTTTGCGGGTATCAATGGATAAATCCGCGATAAGTGCTGATGGAACCGATGTGGCACATATTAAAATAGAAGCGGTGGATGCAAACGGAAGCGTAGTGCCTGACGCTTCCAACCCTGTTACACTGCAGGTTTTGGGCGAAGGGCGGTTGATTGGCTTCGACAATGGAAACCCACAGGACCATACCAGTATGAAATCAAACACCAGAAAACTGTTCAATGGACTTGCACTGGGCGTGGTACAAAGTTCACGGAAGAAGGGAATGATTACCATCAAAGCCAGCGCCCCGGGATTGCCGGATATTACTGTTCAGCTTCCCGTGACAAATTAAAATCAGGTTGTCCGTAAGGATGATTACTTTGATCCGCCGCTTTCCGGGAGATCCGGCAATATTCGTACCCCTGGATCCTTGAGGAAGGCATGAACCATCGTAAACCACGGGAGGTGCAGCATAAAATTTGTACTTTCTGTCCGTCCGTGAATAACTATTTAGCTCACCCATGAATATTGCGCACTATGACACAGACGCTAAAAAAAATGGAAGGTTTTCAAGGTGAAAAGGCTATCGCAATACCCAGGCCTGTTCTGAAAACACGATGTGAAAAAAACGAAATCATCAAACGGTTATATGTAACCGATATCGGTTATTATCCCAAAGCGGCATTTCATTACAGAGAACGTCCCCAGGGATCTGATCAGCATATACTGATTTATTGTATGGAAGGCTGCGGTTACTTTTCAATTTCAGCCGGCGAATTCAGGATTCAGGCGGGCGACTTCTTTGTTATCCCTGCCAGAACCGCTCATGCTTACCGTGCCGATGACAATAACCCCTGGAGCATCTACTGGGTGCATTTTACCGGTGAAACCGGCGGTACAATTGTAAAAGAAATGCAGGAAATGCTCGGATTTAAAGGGATACTGCGGCACAAAGAAAAAACGATAGACCTGTTTGATAAAATTTACAGTCAGTTGGAAAAAGGCTTCGGACGCGACGCCATACTTTCGGCCAGCCTATGCATGAGTCACTTTCTGGGCACTTTCCTGTTTGGGCAAAAACTGTTCTCCTCCGGTAAAACAGACCAGCGGGATCCGCTCGAAAACGTAATTGACTACCTGCACCGGCACCTTGATAAAACGGTAAGCGTGGAGGAAATGGCCGCCGTGGCCAATCTTTCTCTTTCTCATTTCTCTTTTCTTTTTAAAAACAAAACCGGGCTTTCTCCTATTGAGTTCTTTAACCACCTGAAGGTGCAGCAGGCAGAAAAATACCTTCAGTTCACGAAAATGCGCATTAAAGAAATAGCCCTGGAAGTGGGCATATCAGACCAGTACTATTTTTCCAGAATGTTTACCAAAGAAACCGGAATGTCGCCAATTGAATACCGGGAAAAGTTCGCGCCTAAGACGCAATACAATAACCTTTCATACGCCCTGAAGAAAGAAGCATCTTAATAGAATGCCCTGATTGAGACCAACCAGGGCTGCCATGTGATTGCGAATAAGGAAACCTAACTGTCTTTTAACCAATAATTATTTGAAAGGCGCGCAAATCATTTTTCCCTTACCAATACAACATCGTCCACATAACAGAACGCGCCAGCCATTCCATCCCCTGAAAAGCCTACTTCAGCTTTACCGCCTTTAACTTTTATATTTTCAATCCTGATCGTTTGCCAGTTATCATTCCTTCCCCTGATCTTCTGTTCAAAGGTTTTACCGCCTGAAGTGGCGTACATTTTCAGCGTATTAAACCCGTCGCTGTTCCGTACCATAGCGGTTAACGTATAGTTACCGTCTGGCAAAGAAACGAATGGGGTGGATGTGATGTGCTGGTAAACTTTTCTGCTGAAAGGTACTTTATCGGTAATACACAAACTTTTTTCCCCGATCACTGATTTCCTGTCTCCTGTGGTATTGAAATAGTTCAACCGTGGTGATTGAGTGGAATCGAGATTGATGGCATTGCCGCGCAGCACTTCGCTGTGCCAGCCCGTTAGTTGAACCTGAACGGGTTTAACATGGCTGGGTATATACCTTCTGTCCGCCTCGAAGCTCCCATTCAGCACGTAATTATTATCGGTGCCAACGCTCCATTCTCCTGTTTTTTCGTCCAGGTTCCAAGAACTGAGTGAATTAAAAAATGGTTTATCGCCATTAAAGGAGAGGGGCACCCATTGGTTGTAACCGAGCCCGTTTCCGGCGAAGTTCGCCCACCTGTCGCCGCAATACAATACGGTTTCCTGTTTGCTTCCTTTGATGGTATAAAAAAATCCTGTTTGGGTAACATGCGCGAAATCTGCCGCACAGCCATCCATTACCAGCATATTGTTTTTGGGTTCGTACGGGCCGCGTATGTCATCGGCTACCAGGTAGTAGGCAAAGGAGGCATCCCATCCGTAGATATTGGATGCGGCCATATAATATTTGCCTTTGTATTTGAACATGCAGTTGCCTTCCCTGCTTTGTCCTTCGAATATTTTCGTGCAATCCAGCAGGTCAACCATACCGTCTTTCACGCCTATTTCAGAAACGTATATTTTGTTCCTGCCGCTGCCGTAGGAATAAACGAGGTAAGATTTTCCGGTCGCATCATCGGTGAAAACGGTTTGGTCGCCGGTATTGGAAGTGCCTATTGTTGCGGTCATATCTTTGTCGCGGTGCCATTCAAATTTACCGGCGGGGGAATCGGCAAGCAGGAACAATACCCGGTTCCCGAATTGCACCACCATGGCATATTTCTTTATGGAATCGATGTAGGCCACACCCAAACGGCCTACCCAATAGGGCCTGCGGCCGTTTCTTGTCAGGTCTTCAGCGGTAACCACGTCAGCCGTGTGTGTCCAGTTCACGAGATCGGTGGAGGTATAACAGGTTACTGCTTTAAAGGTGTTCCTGGAATGGGTAACGGACGGATCGTTTCGGTAGGTGGTAGCTTCAGCATATTCCACCCCATACCAGAAGTATTTTTCTTTGTTGTCTTTGGGATCAGTGAATTTAAAGATGCCTCCGCCCTGGCTGAAGAGGGGTTTGCCGGAACTGGTATTCCAGAAAATGTCGTTGCGGATGGTTTGTTGTTGCGCGGATGCGTTATGCATGAAGAAAGCATGTATAGCAACAAGGGTAACGATCGGTAGCAATAATCGGATCCTTTTGTTTTTCATCAGGTGCTCAAATAGTTTGGTTAGCCAGAAGGTTTTTTCAGGGCACGCGTTGCGTTTTATTTTCCCGGTGTTCAAGATAGGAAGATTTTCATGCGTTAGCTGAATATCGCATAATAGTCCATTGAAGTAAAAGTTTCGTCCATCTTTAAGCTTAGTTGGTACCGATAATTATGTTAAAAGCATTCGTTAAACATGCGAATGGAAGGCCGGATCCTAATTATGATTGGCGCTGTTACCGAACTTAGCAGTGTCAATGTTACTTCAAATGCAGTTCCTTTACCAATGGCGCCCGACGCCCGTGTGAGTCCATCTCATGTTCTGGACAGGAAAGTCCGTATCCAAATCTTTTGCTTAATAATACGCTCACATATAACGAATTAGAGTATCTGTTTTATACCAATAACTGCTAATTAATTACCAGTCTCATATCATCCTATGAAATTTTACCATAGCTTGCAAAGCTATAAGGGTAATAGTTAATTGTCAGATAACCAAACATATAACGAAAAACGACTGCTTTCCCGCATTGCGGAGGGAGATGAGCAGGCCATGAAGCAATTCTTTGATGGATATTATTCGAGGCTTTATTATTTTGCAATCACGCTCATCAATGACGATGTGGAGGCGGAAGATACTGCACAGGAAGCAATATTGAGTTTCTGGCAGCGGAAGGAGCAATTTATGGATCAGGATATAAAACAGGCCGAAGCATTTCTTTTTACTGTAGCCAGGAATCGCTGTTATAATTATATCAGAGACAAAAAACGCCATGCAAAAAAGTTGACCCATTTAGGAGAAAGGCTACAGTTTATAGATGAAACCCTGGAGCTCACGATAATAGAAGAAGATATTTTTAATCGTATTTTTGAGGAAATCCAGCAATTATCCGCTCCTCAGGTCTCGCTGCTTAAAATGATCTTTATTGAAAACCTTGAAACTGCTGAGATAGCGGCAAAACTGGACATCACCCCCAATAACGTACGTATTCAGAAAGCAAGGGCTATGGAAAAACTTAGGGTGGCTCTTTTGAAAAAACGCCTGCTCACAGAAATTCTTATATTTTTCTTCTGATTTTTGTAATGGATCATACCCTTTGGGTGTTTACTTTACACAGGGCATGGTAATATGATCAACATTACAGACATTATTTATAAGCATCTGCGAGAGGAACAGCTTTCACCGTCGGAAGAAAATCTTTTTGATGAATGGTTAGCACAATCTTCACAAAACCCGTTACTGGTGAAAAGGCTATCTGAGGAAACTGTGTGGAGCACTTATTTCTCCATCCGGAATGATACCGGTAAAACGGCCAAAGGGTACGACTTTTTCATACAGAAGAAAAGCGAACTGCCTTCAGCAACTTCTTCGTTATCTTCCAAAATGCGTGCCCCGGTTCACCATGTGGCTTTTCTTCGAAAATGGGGGTGGGCGGCGGCTTGCATCCTGCTACTAGTTACAGCAGTTACATTATTTCTGATCATGTCTTCAGACAGGGTAACCAGTACAAAAACATTTTTAGCGCAAACTTCTGAAATTTTACCTGGCAAAGATGGGGCGATCCTTACGTTGGCCGATGGTTCCCGGGTATCGCTAGACAGCATTCAAAATGGCGTCGTGGCCTTACAAGGGGGCGTTACTGCAAAAATTGTCAATGGAACTTTGCAGTATGAAGGTGTTGGTAGCGAAGTGGTGTTCAATACTATGTCTACCCCTAAAGGCAGACAATTTAATTTAACACTGCCAGATGGCACAAAAGTCTGGCTGAATAGCGCCAGTTCTATTCGATATCCAACGGTTTTTCATGGTGATGAACGCCGCGTGGAAGTTAGCGGTGAAGCCTATTTCGAAGTGGCGAAGAATAAAAAAAAGCCTTTTCGTTTGAATGTAAATAGTCGGGCTGAGGTGGAAGTTTTGGGAACGCAGTTCAATGTGAATGCTTATGAGGATGAGGGAGCAATTAATACAACATTAATTGAAGGCATTGTAAAAGTCAGTGGCTACACAGGTGTCCAGAACGCGTCTTCTAAACGACCTGAATATCCTGAAGGGGTCATTCTCAACCCGGGTCAGCAGGCGCAACTAGTATTGGTTGGCCGGCAGGCGCAAATGGAAATGAATATTATTGACAATGCCGACATTGATAAAGCGCTGGCCTGGAAGAATGGATTTTTCAATTTCAGCAATGTCAGGTTTGAGGTAGCCATGCGCCAGCTGGAACGCTGGTATGATATACAGGTAGTGTATGAAAAAAACATTCCAAAAAACATTGAACTGTATGGAGAAGTGACAAAAGACATCACCCTTAATGACTTGCTAAAGGGGCTTAGTGAAATTGGTGTCAAATGTCGTTTAGAAGGCAGAAGGTTGTTGATCGGGGAGTGATGGCTGATACTATGCGCTGAAGTTATACCTCGTTACAGGGGATAAGTTGGACACCCGGCAACCCTGGAAACATATAATGTGCAGGCGATAGCTGAATATTATGGACGCACATATTTTGGCATTCAAAAAGTAAAATGAAGCACTACGGACTGGATAAAAGAAGTGGAAGTTCCACTGTCTTGAAATTAGCTGCTTGCCCAGGTAAATAATTATAAAGAACAGGGAAGGGTACCGGGGCCGTGTGCAGCTACGAAAGCCCTTTCTTTTTTCTCTTGTGGTATTCGCGCATCTGCGTATGCTCACCGGTTTTACAAGGATCACCCTCTCAAAACAAAACCGCCACGGTTCTGACCCGTGACGGCAACGTTTGGGTTGGTCCAAAAGACAGGAATCTATTTTTTCTAACCAAACACTGCAAAACTATGCAAAAAACTTCTATTGGCTCCCGGAGCATACTGGCTGTGTCGCATGACCAACCAGGATTTTGCTTCCGGCTGCCGGCTCAAATTATGCATGTTATGAGAATGCTCACGTTTTTTCTTTTCGCCGCCTGCCTGTCGGCTTCAGCCTCCGGCACAGCTCAAACTGTTACTATCTCAGGGAAAGACATGCCTATTGAGAAGCTTCTTTCTGCCATCAAAAAACAGACTGGTTATGCTGTTTTAGCGAACAAGCGCGATCTGGAAGGCGCTAAAACCATTACACTGTCGGTTTTTGATCTGCCACTTGTAGATGCATTAGATGCAGTATTAAAGGGCCAGCCTTTTACATACTCTATAAAAGGAAAAACGATATTTCTTTCCCGGAAGGCTGCTGGTTCGCCTCCATCCCCGGTTGTGTCTTCTGACCAACCTGAAGTACCTTTTGAGCTACCACCTTTTGCTATCAAAGTTTCTGATTCGGTGGGACAACCCGTTTCCGGGCGCATTGTAGATTCCCTGGGAACCTTCCTGGAAGGTGCTTCCATCCGGCTCACACCGGGTGGAAAGGGCACTACTTCCGTTTCCAACGGATCGTTTACCATCGGGGATATCCGGCCTGGCAGGTACACCATTGAGATATCGCTGGTTGGTTTTCAGACAGTAACGCGAAGTATTGAAGTTTCTGCTAATAACCCGTTGCAACTCGGCGATTTTACCATGCGACACAATCCTTTATCTATGGAAGAAGTAACTATTGTAAGAACCGGGTATCAAACACTGTCGAAAGAAAAGTTGACGGGTTCTGTAGTTACGCTCTCAAGCGCCGACCTTGCAAAAAGGAACGTGGTTTCGGTGCTCGACAACCTTGAGGGTACTGTTCCCGGATTGGTAAAGTATGGGAATAATACTACCATCCGGGGCGTGAGTACGATCCGGGCAAATAGCAGCATTCTTGTGGTTGTGGATGGTCTTCCTATTGAAGGTTCAGTTGACGATATCAACCCTTATGATGTGGAAAGCATCAACGTTTTGAAAGATGCTGCGGCGGCAGCCATATATGGGGCACGCGCATCCAATGGTGTGATTGTTGTTACTACCAAAAGGGCGCGCAAACGCGGCACTGCCGTGGAATTAACGAGTAACACAACAGTTTCACGTAAACCTGATTATAGCTTTTACAATTATATGACTCCCGCCCAACAGGTCGACTGGGAAAGTCAGTACTACAAATGGTGGTTCGACGGTGGCGGCGGAACCGTTCCCGATCCGGTGAGCACGTTTGAAGCTGAGATGAACCAGGGAAATCCGATTAATCCTGTCCGGCATTTGTATTACCTTAATCGGAAAGATCCGAACTCGTTCACCAAAGCACAATTGGATGCTGCGCTCAACGGATTCCGGAGCAACGATTTTCAGAGAGATTTTCGAGCGCACGCATTGTTGAACCAGGTGGTACAGCAGTACAATATCGCGATACGAACCAGTAATGAACGATCCCAATCCAGTTTAGTGTTGAACTATACAGCCGACAATGGCGGAATTGTAAATGCATACGATCGCAGGCTGAATATATTTTATAAAGGATCGTATAACCTCGGGAAATGGCTGACAGCAGATTACGGCGTGAATTCTGTAGTTGGAAGGGAAAGATCTCACGGCAGCGCCTATGCAACAAATCCGTTCAATGTACCATCCTATTTAAGTCTTTTTAATGATGATGGAAGCCGTGCCGCTTACAGCGTTGGCTTTTTCAACAATTACTTAACAATACGCGATTCTGTTCCGCAACTGCTTCCGTTCGGTTTCAACCACCTGGACGAACTGGAACGTGATTTTGAAGCAACCGCCCGGCTTAATACAAGGTATTACCTGAACCTGGATATGAAACTGCTGAAAGGGCTGTCGTTCCAGCCGATGCTGCAATATGAAGATAACAGGACCGATGTTTCGTCCCATTCCGAAGCGGGCAGTTACTCCATGCGCTGGTTGCAGAATGTGTACACGACCAGAACAGGAACTCCCGGAAACCACATTTATAATAACCTGCTGCCTAAAGGCGGAAGGTTGGCAACCACCCAGATCAGAAATCCAAGTTATACGGCCAGGGGACAACTGAATTTTGACCGTACCTACGACCTCCACGGATTCACGGCCATTGCAGGCGCTGAATTCAGGCAAACCCGAAGTTACGGAACTAAAGGTTTGTTGTTTGGTTATGACGATCAACTGCAAACCCAGCTTACCAACACGGTAAACTTTGGAACGCTCAACGGGATCAATTCAACTTTATGGTCGGGAGTTTATCCTGTTCGCGAAATTGAATTTTCAGAAATTACCAACTCGATGGGGCTCGTCACTGATGTGATGCACCGCTTCGCATCAGGCTACGTGAATGCAGCTTATACATACGACCGACGATTCAATATTTCCGGTTCATTAAGAAAAGACTATGCGGATCTTTTCGGAAGCGATCGAAAATACCGTGGAAGGCCACTTTGGTCGGCGGGTGCAAGTTGGGTGATCTCTAACGAAAAGTTCATAGAGGCGTATCCCTCTGTGTCTTTCGCGAAACTGCGTGTATCCTATGGATTAACCGGGAATATCGACCCTAATACACCTGCCGTATTGGCCGCCAGCACCGGGATCAACAATGATACTCAATTACCCAATGCGTCGGTTACCAGTCCGCCCAACCCGCTGCTCCGTTGGGAAAAAACCGCGACAGCCAATTTCGGGATCGACTTCGCATTGTTTGAAAACAGGCTCAGCGGTACGTTTGAATACTACCGTAGAGTAGGGAGTGACCTTTTTGCAACGCGCAGATTGGATCCCGCACAGGGATTCTCTCAAATGGTCATCAATAATGCAGGAATGTTGAACAAGGGAGTTGACCTGAACCTGTCGTATGGTGTGATACGGGCCGCAAGGCCGGGAAATTTCACCTGGACAACCAATTTCCTTGCTTCCTTTAATAAAAATAAAATCACGTATGTGGATGAAGTGGCTACCGATCCGTCGTCCCTTGTTTCCGGGCAGAATTTCAGAACCGGGTACCCGGTAAGGTCTTTGTTTTCCCTGCCATTCGCCGGACTGGACAATATGGGACAGACTCTTTGGTACGACGGAAAAGGCGGTGCAACCAACCGAAGGCTGGATGGAAGCAATATGGATGCGATCCTATATTCCGGAACCTACGATCCTCTGCGGAGTCTTTCGCTGAACAATGACTTCAGGTTCCGCGGCTTCAGCCTCACTGCATTCGCTGTTTATTACGGAGGTCATGTGTACAGGGCAAGACCGGCGGCAATTACGTACCCTTACCCCCTGTACAGCGCAGCACCTAATTATTTTCTTGATAGCTGGACGCCCAACAAGCAACATACGGATGTGCCCGGTACACACCAGTATTATATAGCCGCCGCCAGTGGGGCAAACGGGCAGTTGGAATATTCCGATCTCATTGTAAGACGTGCCGATTTTATCCGGCTACGCAACATCGTATTCGGATATGACCTGCCCCGCAATGCCGCCAGTTCGATCAGGGCTCAATCCATCAGGCTGCGTTTCCAGGTAAACAATCCCGGACTGATCTGGGCCAAACAAACTGATATTCGGGCCGACCAGGAAACAGGGTCGATGCCGGTCCCGACTTCCTTTGTATTTGGTGCAAGCGTTCATTTCTAAAACTCAAACATGAAAAAATTAAGTGCAGTAATTGCAATCATAACTATACTCCTGGGTTCAGTCTCATGCGGAAAATATACTGACATTCAGCCGAAAGGAAAAAATCTACTCAATAATGTCGATGACCTCGACCTGCTCATGAATCACATGTACGGCGGGAGCCAATTCGACTTTACCTTCCAGTCGATTCTGGTAAACGACATGTATTACCCTTTTGCAAATGTGCCCAATATTGCAGGGGGGGCAGTAAAAGACATTACCTACGTTGTAACAACATATGATGAGGGCATCGACAGGGCTGCATTAACTTTATCTGACTATGTTTACGAAGGGCTGTACGGCATCGTTTCGCGGGTGGCAAACATAGTGATTCAACAGGCAGATCAGGCAGAAGGAGACCGGATGCTGGCTCGCCAACTGAAAGCAGAAGCATACGTATTAAGGGCGTACATGCATTACCTGCTGGTGAACGTTTTTGCAAAGGCGTATGATCCGGCAACTGCATCAAAAGAGGGTGGGATTCCATATGTTAAGCAATTGAACCTGGAACAGGTGCAGGCTAAAAGAACAATGAAGGAAGTGTATGACTTCCTGCTGGAAGATGTAAACGCAGCCATAGACCTGGAAGCGTTGCCTGCCCAGGGAAAAAACAGTATGCGCATCGGAAAAAGCTTTGCGTATGCTGTTAAAGCCAGAATACTGATGTCGATGAGAGATTATGAAGGCGCACTGGCAGCTACCAACGAAGCGCTGAAATTTAATAACGTACTGGAAGATCACAGGATTTTCCTGTCTGCTCCACTGGGGCAGCATGTGCCTTTCGCGCGAGACGGAACCAGTGCACCTGACAACCTGTTCTACGCATATTTCGGTAAACCCTGGCCGCTCACTTTTTCACCAAGTATTGAAATTATTAATAACTACTACGAGCCGGGAAATATTATACTTGATTCAACAAGCGCTTATAACTTTAGCCTGGGCGAAATGTTCCTGGGCATGCCGGGCGTTCCTATTTTCTTGCCGTCCACCGGAAATTACGAACAAAATGCTGCCGGAATGACCACCTCAGATCTTTACATGATGAAGGCGGAATGCCTTATCAGGTTGCAGAAAGTGAATGACGGAATGGATGTCATTAACGAAGTTAGAAAACGGAGGGTAGCACCCTACCAACCTGCTACTGCCACAAATGAGGCAAGCGCGATGACGTGGTTGAAGAAAACTGCCAGGATTGAGTTTCTTTACACTGTTCGCAACTTCATCGATATTAAAAGGTGGAACGCGGAAGGTACGTACAAGGAAAATATTACCAAAACCATCGGCGGAAAAGTATATGAACTGAAACACGATTCTAAACTTTGGGTGTTCCCGTTTCCGCAGAATGCCACGGAGTTCAACCCAACGCTAACACAGAATTATTGAACTTGAATTGCGGAATTGTAATTAAACATACTTCGTTTATGAAAAATTTAATTTTATTGATTTATACGCTGTTGGCAGGATTAACAGTATCGGCACAGCATGACCTTTCACTTCGCATTGGCGATCCTGCGCCGGCTATCAGGTATTCCAAATGGGTGAAAGGAGCGGCGCTGAACGCATTCAATGAAAATGAGGTTTACGTGCTTGAATTCTGGGCTACATGGTGTGGCCCCTGCCGTGCCGCCATGCCCCACCTTACGAGCTTGCAGAAGCAGTATGGTGATAAAATCAGAATCATTGGTGTTGATATATGGGAAGATAAAAAAATGGGAAAGCCTCATGCAGCCTACGTTCCCATGGTTGAGCAGTTTGTGAGAGAGAACGACGCAAATATGGGCTATGATGTGATGGTAGACAGCGATGTTCAGTTCATGGGGGAGCACTGGATGAAAGCAGCCGGACAGGAAGGAATTCCATCCACTTTCATTGTTAAACATCAGAAAGTGGTATGGATCGGCGGACCAACCGCTTTAGACAGTATTCTGCCAAAAATTCTGGATGGAACTTATGAACTGAATACTAGCAGGGCCAACCAGGAGAAACAGGCCGAAGCCACTAAAAAACAACTGGAGGCATGGATGAGGATCAGTACGCCCATCCGGGACGCACTCAATAACAAGGACTTTGACAAGGCAACAGAGCTGATCAGCAAGGCTTTGGCTGTTAATCCTGACTACAAAACTGCTTTTTATTACTGGAAATTCGATGTGTTGTCCCGGCACGCGCCAAAGAAGGCCATCGCGTTCGGAGAGCAATGGCTGAAGGAGGACGATGCAGCCGCAGTTTTGATTATGGGTAGCTTATCAAAAGAAGATGGATTAGATAAATCTGTCTATGCATGGAGCGCGTCGGAATATATCGCGCGGAAGGAAGATCCGGGCGTATTCGACCTGCATTCGCTGGCAGCGGTTTATGGGAGGGCAGGAGATTTCAGGAATGCGGTGATGCACGAAGAAAACGCAGTGAAGTTGGCAGAAAAGGTATTGAAAGACGGGGAAATGGTTGGACTGGTCACCGTTGGTATTCTGGAGCAGTTCAAAGCCGCGCTTAAGGCTTACCGCAACGGAAAACTTCCTGAACCATCCCAAAAATAAGCGCACATTGTTCTGCGGAGACTGTATTGATTCTTAAAACAAAACATTATGATCCGATCTTTTTTTATATGGTTTTCATGCATTGCCCCTATGTTTTTAGCAGCCCAATCTGTTGCAAACATCAGCGGAAAACTGGATGGCGCGAACGCGCCCGGCAAAAAAGTGTACCTTACCGTTCCAGACTGGGGCGGCACTTTGATGGATAGTGCGGTAATTGATCCTGCAGGTAAATTCAGGCTCAAAACTGTTTTAGCATCTCCTGCTGTACTGGCGCTCAAGTTTAAATCTGAAAAAGAGCCTTTGCACGCAAGTGGCGATCCCCTCGTCATTTTCTTTGCGGAGAATTCGAATATATCCGTGCATGGTAATTTCGACAGCCTTCTTAAGGAAAATCCATTTATGGCCATGATGTACAAAGAGCTTTCGACCGCAATTAAGATTACAGGGTCGGAAAGTCACCTTCTGTACCTTGATTATTACGGGAAGAAGCGGTTGCTGGACAACGAAAAAGACAGGCGGATGAACGACTATTCAAAACTGATCAACACTGCGGAAGGAAAAAAGCCCGAATCCAGGACAAAAGCAATGGCCTTGGCAGAAAGGCTGGACGAGGCAGACGAAAATCTGAAAGCATATTCGGTGAACTACATTTTGTCTAAACCATCTTCGGAAGTGTTGGCATACATTGCCGCGCAAACATTGAAAATGCCGAACCTGACTACCTCCGATATTGAAAAGCTGAATGCCAGGTTTTCTGACATGAAGGAGAAGGGACCTATTGCTAGGGCATTTGTTGATCAGTTGAAGGTGGTGAAAGGAGGAGTGCTGGGTGCAAAATTTCAGGACTTTTCTTTAACGGATGCAGACGGTAAAACGCATAGGCTTGGGGCGTATGTAGGCAAAGGGAAATACGTGCTGGTCGAGTTCTGGGCAAGCTGGTGCGGACCCTGCCGGGCAGATATCCCACATTTGAAAGAAGTTTTTAGTATCTATCACCCAAAGGGATTTGAGATCGTCAGCGTATCGCTGGATGAGAAAAAAGAAGCCTGGATGAAGGCGATGAAGGACGAGAAATTGGACCAGTGGCCGCAGTTGATCGATCCTGCTGCCACAAAGAGTGACCTCGTCAAAGCTTACCGTATCACCGGCATCCCGGCGTGCCTTCTTTTTGATCCGCAGGGAAACCTGGTTACCTATAATATGCGTGGCGCATTCATGGACGCGCTGCTAATCAGGTTGTATGGAAATTATTTTCCCCGAAGCTGACTCCGGGAAGGGGTTATTGATCGTCCCTCAAATGGGTTTTCTTGTTTGGGCTTAAAATATTTTCCGCCGATTAGCGAAGCGTATTTGTCGGTCTTAAGGTCACACATCCGCAGTGCCATGTGCAACAGTTGCCGCATGCAGCCGGGGCTTAACTCATTTTATGTCCTTTACTAGGTTAAGTATATGCACCAATGGTTCGATTCCACTCCTGTCATCCGCACGAGGTGAAATTTTTCCCAGGTGGGGAGAACTCACAAAAATTGAAACGGCTATTCTTTAGGGGATGGCCGTTTTTTAGTTAAAGCGTCTATTATACACCTTTCAAAACACCATTCCCTGCTGACAAAATCTAAATAGATATTAGTTTTATGATAGCATTGTACAATAATTGGTTAAGAAGCGCAAAATTACCCTTTCTTTTACAGATACTTTTGTAACTGGGAAACGCAGTTCTCAGACAAAATAGCGATTGATGACTAATCTGCCAGTAATAGACCTTGCTATAATTACAGCCTACCTGGTGGGGATGGTGGTAGTGGGATTTTACTTTTCAAAGAAAAGCCGGGGGGCAGATCAGTTTACCCGGGCGGGTGGGCTCATCCCCGGGTGGGCTATCGGATTATCAATTTATGCTACTTTTCTCAGTAGTAATACCTTTCTGGGCGTTCCCGGAAAAGCGTTTGGGAGCAACTGGAATGCCTTTGTGTTTAGCTTATCTATGCCATTGGCAGCCTGGGTGGCAGCGCGTTTTTTTGTTCCTTTCTACCGGAGTACAGGAGAAGTTTCAGCCTATACGCACCTGGAACACCGGTTCGGTCCATGGGCGCGAACCTATGCTGTCGTCTGTTTTCTGCTTACCCAATTGGCCAGAATGGGGTCCATTTTTTTTGGGATAGCTTTAAGTCTTCAGGCATTAACCGGGTTGCCAATGGTAACAGTGATGGTAGTAACGGGGCTTTGTATTATCCTATATACGGTACTCGGAGGAATAGAAGCCGTGATATGGACTGAAGTGGTGCAGGGTATCATCAAAACACTGGGAGCGTTACTTATTCTTTACCTGGTAGTGAAGGGGGTGCCTGGCGGTTTTTCGAAGATTATTGAGGTTGGCGCGGCAAAGGATAAATTCAGCCTGGGAAGTTTTTCACCTGACCTTACACAAAGCACATTCTGGGTAATATTGTTGTATGGTTTTTTTATGAACCTGAATAACTTCGGCATGGATCAGAATTATGTACAACGGTACCACGCCGCCCGTTCTTCCAAAGAAGCATCTTCCTCGCTCTGGATGTGTGTGTGGTTATATGTTCCGGTATCGCTGCTGTTCTTTATAATTGGAAGTTGCCTTTTTGCTTATTACGATATTCATCCGGAATTGATCACAGCAGTAAAGGAGCAGGCGGCAAGAGAAAGGTTGGGGCTGAATGCCGCCGCTTCAGAGGTAGCTGCTATGGCTGCTGCTATGCAACCGGCAGATTATGGAGATAAAGTGATGCCACATTTCATGGTGACCAGTATTCCTACAGGCTTTGTGGGCTTGATTGTATCGGCAATTCTTTCAGCAGCCATGAGCACCATAAGTTCGGGCATGAATGCCTCTGCCACTGTATTTACAGAAGATATTTACAAAAGGTATTTTAATAAAGAAGCTTCCGACAAACAAAAGATGCGCGTACTGTACATTGGTACTGTCGCCTTTGGTGTCCTGGGAATGGCTGCAGGCATCGCTATGATTGGAGCAAAGAGCATACTCGATATCTGGTGGGAACTGTCCGGTATATTCGCTGCGGGTATGCTTGGCGTGTTTCTGCTCGGGATTATTGGGAAGAAAACCCGGAACCAGGAAGCCCTTACTGCTGCTATTATTGGTATACTTGTTATTATCTGGTTGTCTTTATCTCCTTTGTTACCTGATGACTTTAATGGACTTCGTAATCCCTTTCATAAGAATATTACTATCGTAATAGGAACGCTTACCATCTTTTTGGTGGGTACAATGCTTACCAGGAAAAAGCAACAGGTGCTGCAAAAATAGCCTGCTCCGCCGGGTCAATGCCGGCATCCATGATTGATCGCATGATTGCACAGAGAATAGATTTAATGCTAAATGATACATCATGCCCACTACTAAAGGAAAATTTGTGCCCGTTATGCTTACGCCGTTCGATGAAAATGGTACGATTGATTTTGGTGTCCTCGCCCGACTTACGGATTATTATATTGAAAACGGCGCAACGGGGCTGTTCGCCAACTGTCTTTCCAGCGAAATGTTTGAACTTACTGAACAGGAAAGGGTGGCTGTTACCGCGTTTGTGGTAAGGCAGGCCGCAGGAAGGGTGCCTGTATTCAGTACCGGTACTTTTGGCAATAGCTTGCAGGTTCAGGCTGATTTTTGCAAACGGATTTATGATACCGGCGTGAACGCGGTTGTGGCTATCAATAGTATTCTGGTGCCTGAAACTGCTCCCGCAGAAATGCTCACTGAGCAAGTACACCGGTTATTTACGCTTACACCCGGCATCCCTTTTGGTTTCTACGAATGCCCCGTACCTTATAAAAGGTTGTTCTCTCCGGCGCAACTGGGGGAGATCGCATCAACCGGGCGTGTCACCTATTATAAGGATACAAGTTTAAGTATTAGCGACATCCGGGAAAAACGGCAGGCAACCGCTGATATATCCAAGTTCGGGTTGTACGATGCCTATATGGTTAATGCAGTCGCTTCCTTGCGCGTGGGCTGTGCCGGACTTTCATGCATCCAGGGTAATTTTGTGCCCGAGCTGATCAGTTGGATCGGAGCGCATTTCAATGATCCGGAAAAGGAGGCAGAGGTGGGGCAGGCACAGGCTTTTCTGGAAGATACCATGGATGTGATGCACGATGTGTATCCTGTCGGAGCCAAGTACTTCCTGCAATCCAGAGGATTTAATATTGGATTGTACACCAGGCGAAATGTAGGCGCTTTCGGAAAAAGCCAGCTTGAACGACTTGACGAATTGGCCAGAAATTATGACCAGTTGCAGGAAAAGATTGGCATCCGTGGCTTCTTTGTATAAGCAGTGATATCTTTTAAAAACCTGCAATTCAAATGATGAAAATGAACCTAACGGTTATAATTTGTTCATTATATCAATAGCGTGTTTATTACTGAACGCTTCCTGCAGGTATTCGTTCTGAAAAAAACTAAGCTGACCTAAGCGGCAGATTCTCTCAGGTATTTCTTCTTGTATTCGAATGGCTTCATACCGGTCACTTTCTTAAAATGCCGGTAGAAGTTGGACACATTGTTGAAGCCGCATTCAAAACAAATAATACCAATGGGATATTTGTCGTCAACCAACATCCTGCACGCATGGCTTATCCTGATCTCAACCAGAAAGTCCACAAAAGTTTTCCGTGTCATCATCTTAAAGTAACGGCAGAATGATGTAATACTCAGGTTGGCGAAGGCCGCAATTTCTTCCAGCGTGATTTCTTTTTTGTAATTGGACATGGTGTAGGTGAATATCCTGTTGAGCCTGAGTGTTTCAGATTCACTCGACTTGTAAAATGCATGCGCGCTGGCAATAGGCGTGTATTCATCCGTTTCGGCCAGCGTCTTGATGATTTGCAGCAACAGGATAATACGGTCCAGGTTGTTTGCATGTACTGCGGCATGCATAAATTGTACGATCTTCTCTCTGGCAACTCCTTTGATGTTCATTCCTTTTTTGGCCTTCTCGAATAATTTTGGAATAAGGTAAGCTTCGGGAAGAGCGGGCAGTTCAGCACCGAGGCAGTTTGGCAGGAACTGCAGCACGATCGCTTCCACATACAGTCCTTCTTCCTGTTGGTAATAACGATCATTACAACGCCAGGTATGCGGCAGGTTCTCTCCTACGAGGATCAGGTCTCCTTCGGAGAAGTTGCTTACATTGTCTCCAATGAAACGGACACCATCTCCGCGAATGGTATAATGTAGTTCCAATTCCGGATGAAAATGCCAGACCCTTCCGAAGTTCGGTTGTTGGTCGTGCCTTATGGAATAGGATCGCTGAAGAGGCAAGGCAACCTTGTGAAAATGAGGTTTCATAAAGGCAATCGTTGTGTACAGAAAGTTAATGTTTTTTTCTGCATATTCGATGATAAGATCGTACACCTTCTTGCTTGAAAGAATAGCAAAATGGGTGAGGCGAACTTTTTAGTGCACTTTCCTTTTACGCCTGCTTACTGCCGAAGAACTGAATTATCTCTTGATTAGCGGCATTTTGAATCCAAACGTATTTTTTCTACTCCCGTTTTTTAATGGTTGAATAGTTGCGGTAGTTTGCTGCTGCTGATACAATGGCTGCTTCCAGGTCGGCTATTCCGGAACCTTTATGCGCCATATTCCCGTTGTGATCCAGCACTACATAAGTAGGGTATGCCGTGAACTGATAGAAATGACGGAGTATGTTGGGATGATCAAGAATGGTTGTGCAAGGAAGTTCAATTTTCTTATCGGATTTTCTGAATGCATCCCGATCTTTGTCCTGGGAAATAGAAATAAACTCCACCCCATCTATCTTATATTTAGCAATGAAATCCTCAATAGAATTTGCACTGGAATGACATGGACCGCACCAGGTTGCCCAGAAAAAAAGCACTAGGGGTTTTTCTTTGAACGCAGACAAATCAACAGTCTTATCATTTTCATCCTTCAAGGTGAAATCAAAGATTGTTTTTGCGTTATTTAATTCGCTGCCAGTGCTGTCGAATATTTGCCTGAAACTTGTTGATAGTGTGTACAATTCGTCAAACAGAAGCGTTGAAAACCTGGCTTTTTTAACTTCGGGGCTAAGTAACATGTAGTATTTGATCAAAGAGTCTTTTGGCAGTTGCCGGCGATATTTGTCAAGCAGGTACCCTGTTGTGTAGGAGTCGGGGTTGTGTTTCGCAAAGGTAAAAATGCTGTCTCCGATCTGCCGGTACGCTTCATTTATTTCGGTGTTTAGACTGTCTTGGAACCGGCTGTTTTCGTTGCTATTAGCGAAGCGTTGCCGGTGTTCGCGCATTTTTTTCCTGATCTGTTCAATAAGTTCCAGGCCCCGGTAGTTGTTCTTTTCCCATAATGCAAGTTGAGATTGCGCTTCCGAACCCGTAATGCAAACGTGGGTTGCTATCTTGTTTTTCATGGTAATCGAAACATGCATATCGGAAAATGCTGCTATGAATCTTACAATGCTTGAATCGCCCAGATCCCTTACGCCTGGAACCGTAAACAGTATGAGCTCTGTAGCCTGTGTTAGTTGGATTGAAACCACAGCTTTTCCATCTTTCAACGTGATTTCGTGTTTTCCCGTTGGCGTGAATAAATCCATTTTCCCCGTATCCATATTATCCACCAGGAAGTGAATGCGGATGGAATCGGATTGCTTAGCAAATGTTGGAGCAGCATGGAATAGCCCCGTAAAAAGAAACAGCGTTAGAAAAAGTTTTATCACAAGCATAGAAGTTTACATGCAAATATGAAAGTGCGTCTTTGCATGCTGGTGATTCTAATATCAGGCCCGCTTTCCTGAAGGCATATTTGCTTTATTACAGGAAAAGAATATGTTCAATTCATTCCAACTTAGAGCATACTCTTCGTTTAAATTAGGTATTTCATAGGAGATTATTGTTTTTCATTTTTCAGTTTTGATTGTTAATTTTCGACTGTAAAGAAGCATCTTTACCAAGTATTTCACAATGGGCTCATAATTATTCTTCAACCTTCGATCTATCCTACAGATGCTCAAAACCTTATGCTCTATTTTTCTTCTGATGCCAGCATTCAGTTCCTGCGCTGATTATCCTTCAATGCCGGTAAATTCAGCACAGCTTGTTGATACTTCTTTCCACCCACCTAAGATTGTGTTAGTGGACGAAATTCCGGCAGCGTACAATAAGTTGATGATAGATACGGGTCGGAGTTACAGCCTGGAGCAATTGTTTGAACTCAATCAGCAGCATTATCAGAAAATTGATAGCATCACCGCTGAAAGGATTGCAAAACAGCCTGGCAGTCGAAAACAAACTCTTTTTGAAACCCAGAGAGCAAGATGGATTTTCACAGATCGATACCATTACTCGTTGTTTAAATGCGCTAAGGAGCTGCCAAAGAACCAACGAAGTTTTTCATTTTTAGGCTCAGGCGCACGCAGTACACTGGTAGATAGACAGGAGGCTGCCAATGTGTTTCTTTCTTATCCGAAACATATCAGGACCAGTGATATTGGAAAGAAAAGGGCGGAAGAAATATTTCAGTTTGAGGAGAATAAGGGTAAAATAATGGCCAACCTGGCGGGCATCCAATTAACGGACACGCTGAAAAATGTTCATCCTATTGCCCATATTATAGGCCATAAAACGCCGTATCATATTGTTTTTTTTAGCGCAGACTGGTGTGTGCCGTGCAAATTTCAATCCACCTTATTGTCTAAATGGATGCTCACACTTAATAAAACCGGCTTGTTTACATGCACCACCATTTCAATCGATAAGAACCATGAAGCATTCGTTAAACATGCCAGAGCGAATGAACTTGTTGGCGGAAACTATAGAATTGAGGGTGAATTTAATAATCCAATATTTCAGGAATATAAAATAA
>CAMLRX010000090.1 GCA_946482545.1 uncultured Flavihumibacter sp.
CAGATCACCAATTAATTCGGGAACTGCTGTATGATGCGGAGGGATATAAGTTGCATCATTAATAGTTGCTCCCCCAATCCAATTTTGACTGGTACGAAATTCACCAGGCAACTTGTTCTTCCCCCTCACCCCTTTGAGCAAGATTTTATGCGCTTCTCTGATCAATCTTGAAGAAAGTGGTAAGTTTTCCAATCGTTCAATGGAATAATTCATGGCTTCGATGTAATTCTGAACTTCTTGCCAATCATCCTTGCCGTCGGGAAGTATATCTTTCTCGTCCAAAACCGCTTCGTCAATGTTTGTTCGTGTTCCCTCTATACGACTTGATTGCGTTGCTTCCTTGATTATATGCATTCTTATGAAAACATCAACATCAGGTATGAATGTGGAAAAAGCATTTAACTGACCTAAATGATAGGTAGCATCTTCTAGCAACGTATTGATTTGAGGATTTTCTATTATCCATTGTTTATCCAGGATATTTGGATAAAATGCTCTGTATCCATATTGTTTTGTGAAAGTCCCTGCCTTAAACTGCTTCAAGTTCATATCTGACAAATTTAACTATAAAATTCCATAGTTAAAGAATAGCACTTTACCTTTACCAAGAGAAATTATAATAAAGAACTTCTGTAGCTACCAATCTGTCCTTGCTACGGATTCGCTACACCTTCGGCCATAGTTAAGCGTTTCGAACTTTTAAATCAGCTTTTCAAATAAAAACCACAAATAATTGATTATCTAACACTTACATAGTCAAAAAGTAGCCCAATGCTTCAAACCCTGAATAAAAAGGCTCGAAAATTGTCCAGGTCGGGCAACAAAAAAGAAAGAGGCCGGTCAATTAACCGGTCTTTTCTTTTTACCACACCCGCCCGCTCATCACGGCAAACAACCCCTCGCTTTTCTTCTAAGTAAAATTACCCTGATACGCCCGTGAATACACACAATTCTTATGTAAACAGCAGCATTTCCAATCCGCGTTTATCTTGTCCAAATTCAGTACATCAAGCATAACACCAGCAATTTTGTTTACCCATTCTGAAATGCAGGAAACATTTATTAAATTAAGTGTACATCTAACAATTGTTTTGCCTATTCCAAACAAATTTTATGAAAAGAATCTTATCCCTTCTTCAATTGTGCGTATTCACGATATGCGCGCAATTCGCATTGCCCAACAATGCCCTGGCCTACCCGAACGAAGTGCGCCAGTCAGGCAGCTCCTATATCTGGCGCATCAACGATGTTGACCAGGGCAGCACCAGCGATCTTGCCACCGCCATCAACAACTGCATCGGAACCGGGAACCGGGAAGTACATGTACTGAACGGCGGCACATTATCTTCTCAGATCAACCTCCAGCCCGGACTGCGGTTGTATTGCCATAACGTTACTTTCAATAAAAACCACAGCGGCTATGGTTTTTACAGAGATGGTTCAGGAGATATCCGCATCCATGATATGATACTGAACAATAATTCCAATATGGGCATCCGCACCAGTCGTGCAAGTGATATCTATATTCAGAATGCAAGAATCTACGGCGGTTCTATCGGCATAAGAATCGACAGCCACCCCAGCCGCCCTTATGAAGACGGGCGTTGGGTTTATAACGTACACATCCAGGATTGCAGGTTTGAAAACGGCGGCTCCCACGGACTGGAAACTTATGGTGTGGACGGATTTCAGGCATACGGCATCGTAGCACGGAACATGGGTGAATGCGGTGTACTGCTGAATAAAACGATAAACGGCACCATCGGCACCGTAGACGCTTACCGTTGCAGCTATGGCGGAGGTTATGCCGGGTTGCGCTACGCCAACAGTTGCGCCAATATTGTGGCCAATAGCCTGATTGCCCGCGAATGCGGCCGGGGTTACTTTGTGCTAACGGGCAGCAACAACTGCCGCCTGAACAACGCGCAAATTACTGATTGTACCAATATCGGCATCTGGCTGGAGAATGTGGTGAACTGCTCCGTTATTGCAGGATGTACCAATTCAGGCGTAGCGGTTTCCGGGGCCGGAAGTTATGCCAATGTGAGTTCAAGCTGTTCTTCCGGTGGAGGCGGCACGTATTACAAAATACAAAACCGAGGCACAGGCCTTGTACTGGATGGTATGGGCCGCACCGTAAATGGTGACGATTGCGGGCAGTACGCAAGCAGCACAAACCACTTTAACGCGCAATGGGAAATGATTGCCACCGGAAGTTACTATCAGTTCAGGAACCGGGGCACCGGCCTGTTACTTGATGGCATGGGCCGCACCACAAACGGGTCAGCGCTCGGACAGTACGCTAACACCACGCATGTAAACGCACAATGGTCGGTACAAAGCTATAGTGGCAGTTACCGGCGCATTCAGAACCGGGGTACTGGCCTGTTCATTGATGGCATGGGCCTTACCGCGAATGGAAGCACCGCCGGACAATACAGCGGTTCAGGACACGTTAACCAGCAATGGCAACTGGTCGCTGTTTCCGGTACAGCCAGCAACAATACAACAACAGATCAGCAATCTATGGAAATAACACCACTCGGGACGAATACCACTAAGGTGTTAACTTATCCCAACCCGGCAATTAATGAAGTCAACATCAGCTTGCCGGAAGCGTACAATGGACGAAAAACTTTACGGCTTTATGATATGACCGGCAAAATTTCCCTGTCTGCTGAATTTAACGGGAACAGACACACGATAAGCATCGGACATCTCCCGGCAGGCATTTATATGCTGAAAATTGAGGCGGCAGGAAAAGAAGTTGTTCAGCGTATCGTTAAAAGCAACAATTAACCCTCCTCTATTTTTACTTCACCGGGCAAAACAATTGCAGGATTAAAACAGAGCGGCTCCCATGAGGGCTGCTCTGTTTTTTGACGAACCAAGCTGCCGATCGGAAAACCACCTGATGCTCCCCCCCACCAATCACCAACCCTGAAAAACCAACTCCACCCTTGTACCATTTGCCGATTGGTTTACATCCAGCTTTACCGGCGATTTACTTATCCCAACAGTACGCTCTAACCGTTTCTTCGTAAGCGCAAGGCCAAAAGAAGGGTATTCACGTTGTATAACTCTAGTTTCGGCACTCAACGGCTGTCCGTTATCCGTGATGGTGCACACAAAACTATCTCCTGCTCTCCGGATATAAATATCCAGCTCACCCCGTTTTTCAGCAGAATGATCAAATGCGTGTTTGAAGGCATTTTCAACAAAGGGCTGTAGCACCAGAGAAGGAATAAAAGTATCCTCCGTATTGATTTCCGGGTCTACACGTATAGTGTACACTGGCTTATGAACGAAGCGCAGCGACTCCAACTCAATGTACATCCGGAGCGCGTCCAGTTCCTGTTCCAGACTGATCTGTTTCTGATCGGAATGCTCCAGGATCATGCGCATGAGGCGCGCGAACTTGGTAAGATAGTCCCTGGCTTCCGAAGGCTTATTTTGTGTGATGAACTGGCTGATGGAAGTAAGGCAGTTAAAAATGAAATGCGGGTTCATTTGTGCGCGGAGCGCCTTCAGTTCGAGGTCAGCGATTTCAGTGCGGAGCTCTGAACTGAGTTGCGCCACTTTGGTTTTCTGAAACTTCCGGTACAGCAGGAAAAGCAGGATACCGGAAAGCAACACAATTCCACCTATGATGAGGATACTGCTCCGGATATTGCGCTGCCGGAGCAGGGAAGCCCGGTGCCGCTCTTCCAGCAGTTGTTTCTCTGTTTCATTTACAAATTCCGTTTCCTTGATGGCGATTTCCTGCCGTCTGTTTTCACCGCTGATGCTGTCGTAAAGTTGCTGGTATTGTTCCTGGTATTGCAGTGCGTCTTTGAATTGTCCCAATGTTTTATTCAGGGCTGCGAGTTCCTTTAATGCTTTCGTTTTTAGCAACACTTCATGGATTTTACTGCTCAACCTGAGCCCCTCCCCCGCATGTTGTACCGCACGTGAAAAAAACTGCCGATCACCCGTCATTTCAGCTTTATTCCGATAGGCCATTGCGGAAACAATATACGCATTGGCCATACTGTATTCATCCGTAGCTTGGGTGGCGCTACTCAACGCATCGTTGATCAAAGCTACAGCTTCATCTACCCTTCCATTCATGGTCAGACTTCTAGCGAGCGCTGTTTTCACATTCGGCAATACATCGTAGCGCTTTAAGTTTTCGAATATTTTCAGCGCGCGATCAAGGTGTTTAAATGCCTCGGTTCCATTCCCCAAATCATTGTAAGCTATGCCCATATTGGCGAGCGCCGCTCCCATAAGAATGGAGTCTCCGGTTTTTTCAAAAACACCCAAAGCCAGCCGGTTCTGCTCCACCGCCTTATCATACATGCCGAAATTGGAATAAATACTTCCAATATTACCATAAGCCGACCCCAGGTTGTTGTTGTCTGAAATCTTAGAGGCTGTCTGGATTACCTGATGGAACAGGTCAATGGCACGCGCGAAATTTCCTGTTGAAATATACAGTTCCGCCAGGATATTCATGATAGTATGGTATTCCTTGTACAGTTCTTTTTCCTTAAAAACCGGCGCAGCCATTTCTCCGTAATGTATCGCGGAATCATACCGGTTCAGTTTAGAAAAGATCATGCTGCGGGAAGCATTGAGGCGCGCTTTCCAAACCGGCAACCGGTCGATTTTTTGCGCAGTATTTTTTAAAACATCATCTGCCTTCGCCACCATTTTCATCGCGCTGTCCGGGTATTGGTGCCGCAGCATTTTTGCGCAGTTACTCATAATTAAAACACGCATCGTATCATGAATATCCTTAGACTTCAGTATATTCTGAAGGCTGTCAATGGCCCGTTTGTTCACCTGTGCGGAAACGGGTAAAGGACATAAAGAACCAACAATCAAAGCGCCAGCCAGGATCGCTTTCAGCAAAGTATTCAGAAGCATGGGGCGGGGTTTATTTGGCTTATAGCAGATTCAGCTTATCATCACGAAAGATCAAGTCTTTTCAGAAAATCCTCTTTCCGGCGGGTAGACACTTCCAGTTCCTGCCCACCCTTCAGCACCACAGAACCTCCCTTGCCTTTGTTGTAAGTTCTGATGTAAGAGAGGTTTACCAGCAACGACTGGTGTATCCGGAAAAAATTGAACCCGTTCAGCATTTCATCAAACTCTTTCAGGGTTTTGGCCACGGTAATCTTCTGCTGATCGTTCAGGAAGATGGTGGTATAGTTGCTGTCCGCCTCACAGTAAATAATATCCGAAACATTCAGGATCACAATACCGTTTACCACGGGTACGCATATCCGTTTGTTTGTGTGATAGAGGTTCGACAGCAGCAATTCCAGTTTTTCATTGGTGCGGATACCGGGCGTACGTTCTTCATATTTCCGGACGGCAGCCACCAGTTCATCCCCATCCAAAGGTTTCAGGAGATAGTCCACCGCGCTTACGCGGAAAGCCTGGATCGCGTATTTTTCAAAGGCCGTGGTAAAAATAATATGCGGATGAAAATCGCGCAATGCTTTCAGCACATCAAACCCGGTGGTATTGTTTCCGAGCTCTATATCCAGGAATACGAGATCGGGCCGATAGCGGTCTATGGCCTGCAATCCTTCTTCCGCGGAAGAACAATGCCCCATCAGGTGCACACGGTCGCCCACCTTCTCCTCTATCAGCGCGGAAAGATGGTGAATGCAGGCCGGTTCATCGTCGATGATGAGACTTCTAATCATACCTGAATTTACAGCTATTTTTCACATCGCCCGGCTCAAATACTAAATGAAGTGCGGCGAATAATAAATGCACCTTGTACATGGGGGTGGCGCGGTTGTATGTTTACATTCTACGGAATCCAATCATCTGAAAGCCTTCATCCATACTCCTTCGCAAAGCGGTCACTCATTTAAACACTCAAAATTTATTAAGATGAAATCCCTGTTGTTCATCCTTCTGTTCTCCTTTATTTTGGGAGCATCCCACATTCAGGCCCAGGATAAAGAAATCAAAAAAGTATTAGACGTACTTGGCGCAGCGGATACCGCCAGTCAGAAGCTGGGCAGGATATTTTCGGTGGTTAAAAAGAAGAAGAAACCGGAAAACGAAAATACCGGGGCAAAAGCGGGGAACACTTCAGGCAACCAAAATGAACAGCCTTCGGAAGAAGAGCATGAAAAAAATACCGGACAACGTCAAAACAACGGAGTTGGAAAAGCCGCAAGCGGCGTGAAGAGCGGCGTTGCGGGTACGGTTGCCCCAACCGCGGTTGCGGTAGAAGCAGACACCTATGGCTATTTCTATGGCGGCAATGCCATACTCCGAAAAGGGGAACTCTATGCTATGATAAATACAAAAGGAAAATTCGTAGTCCCGTATGGCAAACACTATATCCAGCACGTAGCACAACGCCACACATCGGGTTCCGGCTTTTTACTGTTCCGCGATAATTCAAACGGTCATACCGATTATATCATGAATGCCAGCGGAAAGAAAATAGTAAACCTCACTGCAATTGACGCAAACCTGGGAAGAGTAGTGAGCTACGACCCTGAATACCTTTGCGTAGTACACGATCAGCTAAGGTTCATACTCATACTGGATACTGCGGGCAAAACGAGGAAACTGGAAATCACCTTTGAGCAAATGCCTGATGAGATGCATTTATCCAATGGACTTTTGCTCTTACAAAAAGTATGGCCGCCCGCGAATGGAAAACCCTCCTATTCAAAACTGGGCTTAAAAAACTTATCCGGCGCATGGGTGGTACAACCTCAATACGATTATATCGCACCTTTCTCTGATGGATTGGCCGTAGTTGGTAAACGTGACAGTTATGGAGAATTAAAATACGGCTATATCAATCCTAAGGGAGAAGTAATCATCCCCCTGAAATATAGCGTACAGCCCGGCAATTTCAGGGATGGGACAGCTATTATCAAACCGCCAATTAACAGTCCGTCGGAACTTGAATATGCAGCCATCAACAAAAAAGGAGAGATTATTTATGAGGTAAAAAAGACTGAATACAAATATCCTAACCCAGGCGCAGGACTATCCAGCATCTCAAACTGGTGGAAAGGTTTTTTAATTGGAGGCAGCTCCGTAATTGACCCTTCAGGTAAATTATTAGACATGAAGCAGTTTTTGGACCTGCATGGCATCCTTGAATTGTCCGATAAGGTTCCGTTTCTCCGATTTTCCTCATCACTAGATAATGCGCACGCGCTTACCCCGATCGTTCATGGCTACGACAGCGACTTTTTGTTATTCCAAAAAACCACGCCCAATAATTCTCCGCTGAATGGCATCTATGTGCACTCCACAGGAAAGGTAGTTCCCCCGACTTTTTTCAACATTAGCGGTTTCGATCCCGTGAGTAGAATCGCCTACGCCGAAATCAAAGTGCGTGAGGGGCAAGATTACAAAACAGTTCAAGATGGCTACATCAACGAAGATGGTGTGTTTGTAATTGTTAAGCAGAAAAAATCCGATTGGTAACCATTCCTCCTCATGCTTTAATCGCAGACAAATAAGTCCAAACAATAAACAACACCTGCAAAGGCACCCTGAACCAAAGGTAAGATGGGCCCGCACCTGAAAAATCTCCTTTCTGGTAATTGACCTGCTTCAAAGCCGCCAACACATTGGCCGGGAGTACCAGGATGAAAAAGACGATCAGCAACCAGGCGGTCAGTGCACGAAACTGTGGTATCAATAAACCGATGGCGGCCAGTAATTCTATGATTCCGGTCGCGTACACCATCGCTGTTTTCGCTGGAATGAACGCGGGCATCATCATCTCCATGCCTTTCGTATACATCACATGGCCGAGTGCGGTGAACACGAGCATGGCCGACATCCCGATGCGCGCGGCCTGCGCCCAGTCGAACTTCCCCTGTACCAGGCGTATTACCAACAGGGAGATCAGGAAAGTGCCCAGTAAAACGAAAAGTGGTTTCATTGCTTTTTTTTGCAAAGATCCCGCTCGGCTTTTACTCAAACAATGAACCCGGGTTAAGAAATGCGTTTCCGTATCCTGCTCAGCGCCTGCGGCGTGATGCCAATGTAGGAGGCGATGTATTTTAAAGGAACCTGCTGAAACAACATTGGCTGCTCCTCCATCAGATTGAGGTAACGTTGTGTGGCCGTTTCGTTCAGCAGGGAAAGTTCCCGTTTTGACTTCTTGAGGAAAAGTTCCTCGCAGGCCAGCCTTCCGATCTGGTTGCCTATCCCGGTGTTCGTGTACACGTCCTGCAAATCATCATAGGTAAGGCGCCAGAGTATGCCCGGCGTAAGCATTTCCATGTGGTATACGGATGGCGTTCTTGCGAGGAAGGAGTCGTATGCGCTCACAAAATTATTGGGAAATGCGAACCCAAATGTGCGATCGTCTTCTGCTCCCGGAACAAAGAAGCGCACAGTACCGGTTTCAATGAAAGACAAATGGTTTTCCACCTGCCCTTCGCGGAGCAAAAGGCTCTTTTGTGGGAATGTATTTTTTTTCAGTTTCGCGTGAAAATACAACCAGTCGTCGTCGGTCATTTTCACCTTTCGCTCAAAGTAAGTTCTGATCTGCTCCATATTTAAAAATAGGAAGCTTTGGGAAGAAAAAATCCCCCGCCAAAAACAGGCCGGGGATATATGAGAATAGCAAGGGTTACTCAATTATTTTTCCTGGTAAACACGCACATAATCGATCACATACCGCCTGGGATAACTTGTGAGCGAATGATCCCCCCCGTTGTCTCCACCGAGCGCGAGATTCAGGATCATGTAATGCGGTTGTTTAAAAGGAACGATACCGGATTGATTCTTGTTGTTGAGTTTGCTCTGCGGCACTTTGATCAGCAGTTTATCGTCCACATATAAAGCGATCTCATTCTCATTCCAATCCATACGCCAGATGTGGAATTTATCACTCCAACCGGACCCCATTTCGCTTACCTTACGGGTTTCACTGTGCCATTCTGCTTTGTACCGCTGGTTGGTGCCTACGGCAATGTTCGCGAGCAGTTTCCCGCGGTAATACTCCATGATATCAATCTCACCGTTAGAGGGCCATTCTCCGTTGATGCCGAGGGTCCACCACGCGGGCCACATACCAGGCGCGGTATCTATCTTTGCGCGCATTACGAATCTTCCATACTGCCAGGTCTGACTATTAAGTGTTCTCAGGCTGGAAGAAGTGTATTCAATTTTCTCTCTTGACTTTCTCCAATCGTTGCTGCCACTAACGTAGAGCGGATTGGGCTTTTCCTCTTTGCGGGCTTCAATAATCAGGTTACCGCCTTCGCACCAGGCGTTATCGGGTTGGTACCATTGCGCCTCATGGTTACGGGCGAAACCGGTTTCATAATCCCACTTCGTGGAATCGGGCCTTCCGTTCCTGTTAAATTCATCGGACCATACCAACTTCCATTTCTTTTTCTTACCTGCCGCTTCAGTTTTATCGAAAGAGGCCAGCACCACACCTGCAGCCATCACGCTTGTTGCCAGCACCATCATAGCGCCGTGTTTCTTTACCAACCGCAACCAGTCCGGTGTTGCATTTAAAAGCTTTTTCATCCTGCTGTTTTAATATTGAACAATGTCGTTTACGACAATACCTTCAACTACCAATCGTTGTTCTGTGAAAGTACGCCGTTGGATTTGTTGATTTCTGTCTGAGGAATGGGGTACAGGTACATTTTATCTGCCCATACCCTTGTTTCAATAGAACCTGAAGGATATTGGTAATTGAATGTGCCATCCTGGAGTTTGGTGATGTTCGCTGCGCGAATGGGCGCCGTAAGTACCTGCGCCGCTGTTCTCCAACGACGTACATCCCAGAAACGGTGCTCTTCAAAAGCAAGCTCCACCCTTCTTTCATTCCTTATTCTTGTTCTCAGTTCATCTTGCCCTCCGGCGGCTACCGCTGGCATATTTACACCCGCCCTGCTCCGCACCTGGTTCAATGCAGCCCTTGCGGACATTGGATAACCTGTGGGCACCATATCAGGACCGTAAGCTTCATTCATAGCTTCCGCATAATTGAGCAGCACTTCAGCATAACGCATGTACACCCAGGTATGCGCGCTGGTTCTGTTCTGTACGAGATCAAGACTTTCATCCACGAACTTCTTGAGGTAATACCCCGTCCTTGTGGCGCGTGGCTTACCCTGTCCATCCCGTCCACCCACAAAGGTTTCCACCTTACGTCCTTTGTAATCGGAGTTGTTGGTGATGATGGTCATCTGTAAACGTGGATCACGTGCGGCATAAGGATTTTGCGGATCGTAAGCCGGATCAGCCGTAATGGCAAGACCATTGCTGGTTTCGTAAGCGTCAACCAGGTTCTGCGTGGGATTCGTTCCGCCTACCGCGCCATCATACCCTGCGGGATAGGTATTCCTTTCCAGGCTGTTGGAGGGCTGATACCTTCTTTCAAATATGAATTCATTGCTTTGCAGGGCGCGGAACATATTCCTGTAGTTCCCGTCAAGACTATATTGCCCCAGGGCGATCACGTCTTTTGCGGCAGCGGCGGCAGCCTCCCATTTGGCCACATCACCACCGGGTGTGTGCAAGGGGCTGGCGGCATACAACAGGGCACGCGCCTTCAAAGCCAGTGCGGCGCCAATGGTGGCCCGGCCAATGTATTTGTCTTCAAATACGCCCAGCCAGGTGCGCCGGAGTGAATCCTTCACATCGGTGAGTTCTGTGGAGATGAAGTTTATCACGGTATTAAAGTCCGCCCTTGGAACAGCGTTCTCATTTCCGGTAAGTGTGTTGGTGATCAACGGAACACCACCGTAGCGTTTTGCCAGTTCAAAGTAGAAGAACGCGCGCAGGAACCTTGCTTCCGCCCGGTAGAACCTGATGTTCGAAGTATCCGTATTGTAACTTGTTTTTCCTGCCTGTGTGGTGGTATCGCGGAAAGCGACATGCCTGAAATCGCCCGTGCGTTCCAGGAAAAGATTGGCTTTCCTGATACCGCTGTACATGTTCACCCACTGTTCATCAGGGTTCATAAATGGGCTCCAGCTTCCATTGTTAAACCGTTGCACATCCTGCACCAGTCCGGAATGCACGGATTCGTCTGTGGCAGAAGAAAGCATGCCACCGCCGAACCTGTCGAATCCCGCGGGAAGCATCGCGTAAATGCCTACAGCAAAGCTTTCGATGTTGTTCACGGAAGAGAAGACCTGGTCTTCAGTATAATTGGTATCCAGTTGCCTGTCGAGGAAATTTTTCTGGCAACCGGCCAGTGCCGTCAGCACCAGTGCATATTGTAAGACTTTTATTTTTTTCATGCGTAGCTCGTTGTGGGATGATTAGAACTGAATCCTTGCGCCGATGTTATAAGATTTCATGGGGGGATAGCCACCCAGGCTTTCCGGGTCTACCGAATCCACTTTATCCCAGATGAATGGATTGATGGCACTTGCGAATACCCTGAACTGGGTCAGCTTCAACTGCTCCAGCACACCGGAGGGAAAGCTGTACCCGATTTCCGCGTTGCGCAACCGAAGTGCATTACCCGAGCGCGACCAAAAGGTGGATGCCCTGTAGTTGTTATCGTTCGGCAAAGTGGTCAGTCTTGGATAAGTAGCCACATCCGCTGTTTGTGGTGTCCATCTGCCCAGCGCGTTCGTGGCGATGTTATTGTCGTTCTGAAGGGCCCAGAAATAAGGACCGTTCAGGTAAACAGTTCTGTTGGCGATGCCATGGAAGAAAAGTTCCAGGTCAAATCCTTTGTATTGCAACCCGAGGTTGGCCGTGTACGTAATTTCAGGTTCGAAGGCTTTACCAAAAGAGATTTCATCGTTCTCATTGATCAGGCCATCCCCATTCTGGTCCTTGTATTTGATGTCTCCGGGGCGAACGGGCGAGAAAGTTTGCAATGGACTTGCGGCAATGTCTGCGTCATCGCGGAAGAAACCTATCGCTTCCAATCCGAACGATTGTCCAACAGGAAGCCCCGTTCTGTACAAGTATGCTTCCGGCCTTACTACTTCATTCATGCGGATGATCTTGTTCCTGGCGTACCACACACTACTTCCGGCAATCCAGGTGAGGTCACCGGTTTTACCGGTATAGGTGGCGCTCAGTTCAAAGCCTTTGTTTTTTACTTGTCCCAGGTTTTCCAGCGGCATGGCCACGCCCACATAACCGGGCACGGTGGCATCTGCCGTAGCAAGGATATCTTTCCTGTTCTCATGGAAAAGTTCAAGGTTCACATCGAGCCTGTTGAAGAAAGTCGCGTCTACTCCAATATTATATTTCATGGCTTTCTCCCAGGTAATCATGGGATTTCCGAGCGCACCTTCCACCACGGCACCCCACCAGTTGTTGTTTTTACCGAAACTGTAGCCGGAGCCATCAAAGAAGTAGTATTGGTCATACGCGAAGCGTGAACCATTGGTGCGGTCGTTTCCCAATAAACCGGCCGAAGCCCGTGCTTTCAGGAAAGTGATGGTTTTACTGCCGGAGAGAAACCTTTCGTTGGAAGCGATCCAGGCCGCTGATAAGGAAGGGAAGAAACCAAACCTGTTCCCTGCGGGAAAGGATTCCGATCCGCTGTACGACATGCCCAGTTCCGCGATGTAAGTATTTCGGATATGATAATTCACCCTTCCGGCGATGTTCTGGTTGGCGAAAGGCACGTTGTTGCCTCCGGGACGGTACACGTCCTGGTGGTAAACCAGTTGCGCGGCCAGCCCGTTGTTGCCCATCTTACGGTCGTAGTTCAGTTGCAGTTGTACGTTGGTGCGGTTCCATTGGTCGTTGCCGCCTTCGTCTACCGCGGGATCTGTGTTTTGCCCGTGCTGACGGTACACGGTATCGTTTCCGTTCTTTGACAGTTCAAACACGGCGATGTTGCGTGTCCTGTTCACCGCGCCCCTAGACCAGTTGTTGAACGATACCAATTGGGAAAAACTCAGGCCCGGCAGTAGGAAGTCCAGTTTTTCATTCAGGCGGAAGGTCCCCATTAAGTTCCTGTCGTGGGTGGAGTTGGTGCCCCGTGCCAGCACGGATGCTACCGGGTTATCAAGATAAACCGCGTTTCCGCCCCAGGTGCCGTTCGGGTTCTTTACCGGGTAGGCGTTGGCCGGGTACCGGGCCATATTGGTCCAGAGTTGTGTGCCGTTAAAATTGGGGAAAGACCTGTCTTCAATGCGACCGGCCAGGTCGAAGCTGGCGGATACTGCATTGGAAAGTTTGATGTCGAAGTTGGAGCGGAAATTATAACGCCTGAAATCGGCATTGGAATTCTCCTTTCTGTCCTTATCTGTATTGGCGTAAATACCCTGGTTGCGCATGTAGCCGAGCACAATGTTGTATTGTGCCACGCTGTTCCCTCCGTTGAAGGTAAGGCTGTAATCACTGAGTGGCGCTGACTTGCGCAGCACTTCATCATACCAGTTCACATCGGGGTGGAAATAAGGATCGTTGCCACTGCGGTAAGCGTCAAGGTCGGCCTGTGAATACCGTGCGGGCTGTCCATCGTTGGCGAGCGCTTCGTTGTACAGCGAAGCGTAGTTGTAGGCATCCACAAATTCAGGAAGCCTTTGCACCTGTTGCCATCCGGTTCTGGCATTGAAAGTGATCTTTGTTTTGGAAGATTCTGTTCCCCGCTTCGTGGTAACAAGGATCACCCCGTTCGCACCACGTATACCATACATGGCCAGTGCGGCGGCATCTTTCAGAATGGTGATGGATTCGATCTCATCAATCGACATCTGGTCGAAGGAACTTTCAAAACCATCTACAAAGGTGAGCATACCATTGTTGCGGTAACTGGCCTTTCCGCGGAGCAATAATCCTGGTGAATCATAGCCGGGTTCTCCGGAGCCCTGCATTACAGTAAGACCGGGCAACCTGCCGAAAAGCGTATTGCTTACGTTGGGTGCGTTGGTTTTACGCAGCACTTCTCCTGAAACGGTGGATACAGCGCCTGTAAGGCGTCCGAAAGACTGAAAGCCATAAGCCACGGGCACCTGCTTGTCTGTTTTGCCTGGTGCAGGCAGCGAATCAGCCGTGGTGGCCGTGGCATCCTGCGCGGATACCCCACCCGTTATTGCGAGCAGAAGCGCCATTGCTGCGAATTTGGATGAATATCTGTTCTTTTTATCGCGAAAATTCATAATAGCAAATGTTACTTTGGTTGAAAATATTACCATCCGGGGTTCTGGGTCAGGTACCGTTTATCGATCTCACCCTGCGGGAAGGGATAGAGGTACATTTTATCGTCCCAAACCCGGGTCTCAAACGCTTCTTTGCGGTAGCGAAGGGTGTTATCGGGTTGCTCATACAGGTTCAGTCCCAGCATTTGTCCTTTCATCACACCATCCTGCCCGGCTATCTGCCAGCGGCGCACATCAAAGAAGCGGTGTTCTTCAAAAGCCAGTTCCACGGCCCGTTCTCTCCTGATGGCCTGGCGCAGTTCATCCTGGGTATCATAACGGGGATCAGCAGCCGTAATTTCAGGAACCCCGGCCCTTTTCCTCACTTCATTAAGCGCGGTATAACACAAGGGATCGTTGGGGCTGTATTCATTCAAAGCTTCAGCATAGTTGAGGTAGGATTCAGCGAGCCTGAAAACGATCCAGTTGAGTTGGCCGCCGCCCCAGTTCATCCTGGTGAGGAACTTTTTCATGTAACCCACACCATTCACAGGTGCATTATCGGACCATGTATTGTCTTTTTTCCGGAAGAAAGTGCGCACGCCAATTTCATCGTTCCATTTGGCGCCTGCGTAATAAACCGAAGCCTGGAACCGGGGTTCCATCTGCTGCATTTTCTGGAGAAACTCCGCGCCGGTACCCTGGTCGGGCCATTGCTGGTCGGTACCGTCCGTTTTCTGGTATTTCACCGCGTGCTGGAACGTTACCCCATGACCATACCAGCCGCCATATATACCCCTTGGCATGGCGAACTGCTGGAACATAGGGCTCCAGGCACCCCACCAGCCGTGTGCCTGGTTGGAAAGAATATTTTCAGTAGTATTCAGGTCGGTTACAGCGGATTCATAGTTCTGCGCCGGTGTCGCGAGCTGGGTCACCAAACGTACATTGTTTTGTTGCGCCCAATCCAGCACAGCCTTACTGGCATCCGCCGCAAGCTTCCAGCGTTCAGCATTGAAACTGGGATAGCCCGTCAATGCCCTATTTTCCGTTTTGTAAGGTGTTTGTGTATTATGCAATGGACTTGCCGCGTACAGTAATACTCTCGCCTTCAGCGCCAGGGCCGCGCCTTTGGTTACTCTTCCGCTGAATTCGGTTGAATATGTATTGGGTAATACCGAGGCCGCATCGTCACACTCTTTCACCACGAAGTTCACGCATTCCTCATACGTATTCCTTGGAAGATTGATTTCATCTGAAGCGGAAAGTGGCTTATCTACAATGGGAACAGCGCCATACCTTTTCATCAACTCATGGTATTGCAATGCGCGCAGCACTTTGGCTTCCGCGGCCATCTGGCTTTTTTCCGTATCCCCCATATCGCTTACCCGGCCAATGTTGCCGATGAAAATACTGGCGTTCCTTATACCCTTGTAATGTGCGCCAAAATCGTCTTCACCATTCGAATTTGGTCCCCAGGAACCCTCATTGTGCGCTTGCGCGGAAGGCCATGCGTCATAGAGGTCTCCCTCATCTGAAGCGGCCATCAGCATACAGGCATACATACCGTTGTGAGAGCCCCAGTCGAAAGGAAAACCTTGCGGCACGCATTTGTTGTAGGTATCCCAAAGAAAGGTCTGCGCCTTTATTTTGGTGGAGAAGATCGTATCAATTGTAACGTCGTTGCTTTGTGGCTTTTCCAGGAAATCCTTGTTGCAGGAAGTGGCGGCAATCACCACTACCAGGAGGGCCACGATGCCTTTAGGCAGGGATATTTTTTTGTTCATGATGTCTTTTTTGTGGTTAGAACTGGATGTTCACGCCTGCGTTAAATACTCTCATCTGCGGATAGAACTGTCCGCGGCCCGGAGGGGCTTCAGGATCATAGTTCTCGATCTTGCTCCAGGTAAGCAGGTTGTTACCGTTCATGTACACACGAAGATGTTTAGCGCCCATCTTTTCGATGAACCCGCCGCGGAAGCGGTACGCGATCTCCATGTTCTTCAAACGCAGGTAGCTTCCATCTATCAACCAGAAATCGGAAGGACGGTAATTGTGTTTTCCAACCGTAGGCGACAATTCCAGGCGGGGATATGTAATGGGGTCCCCCGCAGCATAACGTTCGGGTGTCCAGCGCTCCAGGTGACGTTCCTGCGCGCTTCTCCAGTCGGTATCGAACGCCCAGGCCGCCATTTCAGACAGGTAGGTAGATACTTTGGTAGCACCCTGGAAAAGCATGGAGAAATCAAATCCCTTCCAGTCAAATCCGAAGGAAACGCCATATACTACCTGCGGGAAAGTTGCGTAGCCGATGGGTACTTCATCCTGATCGGTGATTCTTCCATCTCCGTTCACATCTTTGTAACGGATATCACCAAGTTGAAGATTGGGTTGCCATTGAGAAGGAATGGCATTGTCCAGATCGCGTTGTGTATTGTAGAACCCTTCGCTTACCAGGCCGAAGTATTGTCCTACCTGGCGACCTGTTCTTCTGAGTCCGTCGAAAGCGCGTTCAGGTTCATCCATAAACAATATCTTGTTTCTGGCGAAAGTGTAATTCGACCTGATCCAGTAATTCACCTCATTTGCTTTTCCTGCCCAGGACAATTCAATTTCGTATCCTTTGTTTTCTACCGCGCCCATGTTCACGGCAGGCAATGTAGCCTGTACCAGCGCTGGAACTGTACCTCTTGTAATCAGAATATTGTTCCTTCTTTCCCGGAAAACATCTGCTACCAATTGCAGCTTGTCATCAAAAAACTTCGCTTCAATACCAATATTGGTTTTCTTCGCTACTTCCCATGTAACATCGGGGTTGCCGATCCTTCCTTCCTGTGAACCGCCGTACCATTGGTAGTTGGAACCCAATTGTCCGAAGTTGTATCCGCCGCCATAGAGGTAAACGGAAGGCAGGTACAGGAATCTTGAGCCACCAATCTTGTCATTACCCACTTCACCGTATGAACCACGGATTTTCAGGAAAGAAATGGCACTTGCGGCTTTCATAAAGTTTTCATCCGACACTACCCATCCAAGTGAGAAGGAGGGGAAGAAGCCGAACCGCTTATCTTCCGGAAAGTTCTCAGAACCGTTGTAGCCCATATTGAACTCCGAAAGGTATTTGTTCCTGTAGTTGTAGGTAATACGGCCCACTGCACCGAGGTAACCACGGGGCACATTGTATTCAAGTCCAGGCTGGTGGTACTTCTCCAGATTGTAAAGGGCCAGACCTGTAAAGTTATGGTCACCGAAAGAGCGGGCATAATCCAATGCGAATTCACCATATATCTTGCGGTTCCTGCCATAACTTTCACTGAAACCGAAAGGCGCTTCATTGCCTTCCCTTACAAATATTGGCTTCAGCGGATCTGTGGGATCTTTGATGATGCGGTACTGAATGGCCGCTTTGGACCTGCGCACGGAATGGCTGTAATAATGGTCGTAAGCCACGAGTGCTCGCGCTTTCAGTCCTTTGGTAACGAAGTCCAGTTTATGTGTAAGATTGAGGGAAGAATTGAGGTTGCTGTTGAAATTATTCTGATAACCGTTGGTGGCGATGAAACCAAGGGGGTTGCCGGAACTGCTCGTAAGCCCTTCCACACCGCTGATCAGTTTACCATCTACCACGCCCGGGTTCATCAACGGGTTGGAGTTCATGATGCGGAAGAATATTTCCCCTGCACCCTGTCCCGGATAGTTGGCATCGGCCACCTGTCCGCCCAGTTTGATGGAGCCGGAAAAATTTGAATTGAAGTTGAAATCAAAATTCGACCGCAGGTTATAACGCTTGTATTTGGGGTTAGCCGAATATTCTTTCTGCAAATCACCCACATTGTACACCCCGTTCTGCTCGAAATAGCCGAGTGAAACGAAGTAGCGGGTATCTTTTGTACCACCGCCGATGTTGAGGTTATGCTGCTGCTGCAGACTGGTTGGTTTCAGCACCTTATCAAACCAATCCACATCGGGATGAAAATAAGGATCGGTGCCGTTTTGGAAATGATCGAGATCGGCTTGGGAGAAATACGGGGTTTGTCCCATATTACGTTGTGCTTCGTTGCGCAGTGTCGCATACTCGAAACTGTTGAGCAGGCGCGGCAACTGCGTTGGTGTCTGGAAGCCTACGTTTGAAGAATAGCTGATATTCGGCTTACCGGATTTACCGGTTTTGGTGGTGATCATGATCACCCCGTTTGCGCCACGTACACCGAATACAGCGGTGGAGGAGGCATCTTTCAGAATACTTACCGACTCAATTTCGTTGGGATCGAGTGTATTGAAACCATCGCGCACCACACCATCGATGAGGATCAGCGGATCTGAACCGCTGCCATCGTTCAGTGTTCCGATACCACGGATCTTGATCCTCGACTGGTCGAAACCCGGTTCACCACTTTGCTGAATGGCTACAAGCCCCGGCAACCGGCCCACGAGCGAGTTGCTGATGTTGGCCACAGGCGACTGTATCAGCGCCTTGTTATCAATCGTACTGATGGCGCCGGTAAGGGTCGCTTTTTTCTGCGTACCATAGCCCACCACCACTACCTGCTCCAGTTCTTTATTGTCCTGCACCAGCACTACGGTGATATTGGACTTTCCATTCAGCGGCACGCGCTGCGTGATATATCCCACGTTACTGATCACCAATGTGGCGTTCAGCGAAGAAACGCGGAGCGTAAAGTTACCGCCTTCATCGGCGAGTGTACCGGAAGCACTTTCATCTTCCTGAATACTTACAAAACTCACAGGTTTGCCATCCACACCTATCACCTGACCGGTAACTGTTGCCGCTTCGTTCTTTGTTGCCGCGATGTTTTCAGCCACAACAATCAGGTTGTTGCTCTGTACTTTCCATGAAAGCCCCAGGTTATCGAGCAGGCGGGAAAGCACATTGTCAAGGGGCAATTCATTCACTTTGATGGTCACCTTGCGGTTCACGGGAATATTGTCATCGTTGTACACAAACCTGTAACTGGTTTGCTTTTCAATTTCCCGGAACACCATTTTCAACGCTGTATTGGATAGATTGAGCGACACCTTTTCCTGTGCGAATCCATAGAATGCAAAACTTTCCAGCGACAAAAGAAGGGCAAACAGCATTAGTATCCGAGCTGCGATGGTACGCTTTGAGCGCTTGCGCCGCTCGCCCGGGCGAAGGCAGCAATCGTCTTTTTTCATAATATTTGTTTAGAGTGATCTTGAGTAAAGATGAATTCAGTAGCATTAAATAACCCATTCATCCTATGGGGGTAGCATCATAAGAAGCAGTTTTGATGTGTTATTAAAAGATCGTGAGCTTATTCTGTTCGAACTTGTACCTGAATCCTCCAGGAAGTTTGAGCGCGTCCATCACTTCCGGTAAAGTTTTATTTTCAAATACGCCTGTGAAGCGCATTACGCGGGTTTTCTCGTTGCGGAATTCCACTTCTATATTGTACCAACGCTCCAGTTTACCGGCTATATCCTGGAACTTTTCACCGTCGAAGGACAGTTGGTTGCGGATCCAGGCATTTTCGTAACTGGCACTGTCTTTAGGCTGGAATTTAACGTGTCCCAATACGAGAGAAACATCGGTATCCACTTGCTCATTTCCGGAGCCGGGTTCCTGCGGTTCCAATGCTTTCGGATTGCGGATGGTGATTTTCTCTCTTGGTTTCAGCAATACTTTTTTCTCGGGAGAATGGGGAAACTGCACTTCTATTTCGCCGGTGAACAAAGCTGTTTCCATCTGCTCTTCGCCGGGATAAGATTTCACGTTAAACGTGGTGCCGGTCACCTTAATATCCAGTGCGCCGAGGTGCACCACAAAAGGCTTTTCAGGATTTTTCTCCACATCAAAAAACGCTTCTCCTTCCAGGTAAACATCCCGTATGGAACGGTTATAATCCTGGTTGTAGCTCAGTTTACTGTCGGCGTTCAACCACACTTTTGTACCATCTGGCAGGGTAAGGTGCGACCTTGATCCTTTTCTGGTGGTCACCACGCTGGGGTTCACCTTCCCGGTTTCCGGGGAATTCTCCTGCAGGAAAAAATAGCCTGTACCCGCAACAACAATCAGTATTGCCGCGGCTACCAACCAACCTGTTCTTCTTTTTTTACCGGATGCAGGCAATGGTATAATCTCCTGTTCCTGCTCATCAAAGGCATCCTGCAACTGCATTTTTACGAAATGGGCGGCATAGGCCTGTTC
>CAMLRX010000091.1 GCA_946482545.1 uncultured Flavihumibacter sp.
GTTTTCACCACTTCCTGGAACTCCATACCACTCACGATCGCAAAAGCTGTGATGCCTCTTTTCCGGAGGTTACTCACCTGGTCCTTCATCAGGGCGATCAGCGGGCTCACCACAAGGCATAATCCATCCATTGCCATGGCCGGCACCTGGAAGCAGATGGATTTTCCACCGCCCGTTGGCAGCAGGGCAAGTGCATCTCCACCGGCCAGTATATGGCGGATAATGGCTTCCTGTTGCGGGCGGAAGGTGTCGTAACCCCAGTGCTTTTTGAGTATCTCGTGGATGTCGGGAGGCATCGGGATCAAAATTAGGGTATTTGTTTTGGGATTGCAGACAGTGTTTTCACGGAAGGAAGGGCGTTTTTTCACGGTGTTTATTTTTCACGCGAAGACGCAAGGGGGCAAGGGACGCAAAGAGCGGTTGGAGGTGTGGCAGAGAGGGAGATTTGGCTGAACTGCTTTATGATTTTTTTATTTCACGCGATTGCTTCGTGCCTCGCAACGCGTTGACGCAATGGGCTGTTTTATGCGGGAAGGCCGGTTTTATTGGATATGATTCTTATGAGATGAATCTAAGGTATAACAATGGCAATGAGAATCGAACAAATACAAACCGTTTCTATTTATCATAAAAGAGGCTGAATTCTACTTCTATTCTTCTCTTTTTTATTCATGCAAAAAAAAGAATAGATAAGAACAGAAATCAACCAACAGCAAATTAAATCAGGGTCTAACGTCGCGTCTTTGCGCCTTTGCGAGAAATACCCCCACATCCTAACTTCCAACCATAAACCGCGTGAAAACAAACAACGCTTTGCGTCCTTGCTCCCTTGCGTCTTCGCGTGAAAATTTATAATAAACTCCCGCCTGAAACCCTACCTCCTGCTCGCGATCAGCAAATTCAGATCAGTATACTTCAACTGGAAACGTTCACTTAAATAGAAGTTCGTTAACGCGCCCTTGTAAAGATAAATACCGCTCCGCATGTTCACCCTGTGCCAGAGCAGGTTTTCAAAACCACCATCCTCTGAAACCTCGAGCAGCAGCGGCATCAGCACGTTGCTGATGGCCTGGGAAGCTGTTCTGGCAAAGCCGGAGGGGATATTCGGAACACAATAATGTATTACGCCATACTTTTTATAAACCGGCTCTTCGTGCGAAGTAATCTCGGAGGTTTCGAAACAACCGCCACGGTCGATGCTTACGTCGATGATCACACTGCCGGGACGCATATTGCTCACCATTTCTTCCGTTACCACCACGGGCGTTCTTCCGCCAGGGGCCGTGAGTGCGCCAACAGCGATCTCGCAGGTTTTGAGTTGTTTGGCGAGAATTTTGGGTTCTATAACGGAAGTATAGATGCGGAAACCGATATTGGTTTGAAGCCGCTTCAGTTTATACACGCTACTGTCAAAAACCTTTACGGAGGCACCGAGGGCTAGGGCGGCGCGGGCTGCGCATTCACCCACGATACCAGCACCGAGGATGATCACTTTAGTGGGGGGGATACCTGATATGCCGCCCAGCAGTACCCCTTTGCCGCAATTTGATGAACTGAGGTATTGCCCGGCAATCAGCATTACGGCGCTGCCGGCGATCTCGCTCATGCTGCGTACGATGGGATAATTGCCGGAGTCATCTTTCAGGTTCTCAAAAGATAAGGCAGTGATGCGTTTTTCCATCATCTTTTCCAGCAACTCCGCTTTCAGGGCGGAAAGGTGGAGGGGAGAAACCACGATCTGGTTGGTCTGCAACAGCGGCAGGTCCTCTTCTACAATGGGGGCGGATTTTACCAGGATGGGCGCCTTGAATACTTCGGCTTTTTCGTATACGATCTGTGCGCCGGCTTCTGAATAGTCCCGGTCGGTATAGTGGGAGCCCTCTCCGGCGTTGTGTTCGATCACCACTTCATGCCCGTTGTTCACGAGTACGCTTACAGATTCGGGTGTTAAAGCGATCCGGTTCTCCTGGAAGGCGGTTTCCTTAGGAATGCCGATGTGCAGTTTGGCCCCTTTGGGCTTTATATCCAGCGTTTCTTCCAGTGTTTCATAACTGAAGGAACGGCTGATGAAAGGCTTATTTGATGATGACATATTTTCTCCAGGCTGAGTGGCACAAGTTACAACTTTTCTCCCGGCATCACCGCGCGCAACTTGCGGGTATTGTTCAAACCGGGTTCTAGGTATATATGAACGGTGTCTTCGGGCAGCAAATGACCTGCTTTTTCAGGCCATTCCACGAAGCAGATATTGCCTGAATACAGCGCGTCTTCTATCCCGGCGCCAATCGCTTCCTGTTCATCGCGGAGGCGGTACAGGTCCATATGGTAAATGGCTCCTTTGGGTGAATCATATTCATTGATGAGTGAAAATGTAGGACTGCTCACAGCATCTTCCACCTGCATTTCAGCGCACAACGCATGGATGAAGGTGGTTTTCCCAGCTCCCATAGGGCCATGGAAGGCGAAAACCCGGTAGGGCGCCCAGGCTTCCAGGCATTTTTTAACCAGCACGGGCAATTCCGGTAATGAAAAGATTTTAGCCATCATGATGCAAAGATATTCCATAACGGTGTAAGGCGGCTCTAACGGGATGGGGTAACTTTGTAACGAAATGATTAAGATATGGAAACTGTAAACTGGAAGGTGGAAGGGATGACCTGTTCGAACTGCGCCCTTACCATTTCAAAATACCTGGAGAAAGAAGGCCTGGAGAACGTGATGGTGAACCCCATTGATGGCGATGTGCGTTTCGATGCGCCCGAGCAGGCCTCGAAAGAAAAGCTTGCTAAAGGCATCAACGCCCTGGGCTACCAGGTTACGGGGGAGCAACTCGCGCAAAAGGAACGGAAACCCTTTTTCAAAGGGCACCTGCAACGCTTTTTGTTCTGTCTGGTATTTACATTGCCCTTACTGATGCACATGTTTGTACACGTGCACTGGCTCATGAACCCATGGGTACAGTTCGCGCTTACTTTGCCGGTGTATATTGTGGGGATGTCCTATTTCGGGGTGAGCGCTGTGAAAAGTATCCGCAATGGCGTACCCAATATGAATGTATTGATCGCATTGGGTGCCACGGCCGCGTTCTTCTACAGTTTAGCCGGTGCGATCCTTAACCTCGGAGCCGATTTCCTGTTTTTTGAAACCGCCGCCACCATTATTACCCTCGTGTTTCTGGGGTATTACATGGAGGATGCGTCTATTCAGTCTACGCAGAAAGCCCTGAACAAACTGGTGAAATCACAGAAGGTCATGGCAAATATGATCGCCTTTGACGACCAGCACCAGGAGATGGTTTTCCCCGTGGAGAATACGCAACTCCGTTCCGGCGACCTGGTACTGATCAAATCCGGCGAACAGGTACCGGCGGATTGTAAGATACTCTGGGGCGAAGGGTCCGTGGATGAATCCATCATTACCGGGGAGAGTTTACCACTGGAAAAAGGACCTAAAGATCACCTGATCGGGGGCAGTATTTTAACGGATGGAACGGTGAAGGCACAGGTAACCAGTGCAGCCGATGCATCCGTATTGTCCAATATTGTTAATCTGGTGAAAAGGGCACAGGGGGAGAAGCCGCCCGTTCAGCGTATGGCAGACAGGATCAGCGCGGTCTTTATTCCAGCAGTACTGGTGATCGCGTTACTCACCTTCATCATTACATGGATGGTATTGAATGATCCCGGTTCCGCGCTTAAACACAGCATCGCGGTACTCGTAATTGCCTGTCCGTGTGCCATGGGCCTGGCTACACCCGCCGCAATAGCCGTTGGATTAGGTCGTGCCGCCAGAAACGGTATTCTTTTCCGCAACGCAAAAAGCCTTGAATCCTTCAAAAGCATCCGCCAGGTGGTGTTCGATAAAACCGGAACGCTTACCACCGGTAAGTTCGTGGTCAGCAAATTTGCCGTGACCGGTATTTTAACGGAGGAAGAAACGTTTAAAAACCTGGTGTTCTCCCTGGAAAAATACTCGAACCACCCCATCGCCAGCGCCATCAGGGAAGCGTGGAAAACACGGAACGAAACCCGCTGGGCCTCCATCCGGGAAATCAAAGGGCTGGGCATAGAAGGGAAAACCAAAGAAGGAGATGTATGGATGGCGGGTTCTTATGCAGCCGCGGCCCATGCCACTACAGATGATTCGCACAACGTATACCTGTTGAAGAACAATGCACTCGTAGGTTGGGTGGATGTGAAAGATGAAATCAGGCCTGAAGCCGCGAAAGTGATCGCCTACCTGCACAAGAAAAATATCAGGACAATTCTCCTGAGCGGAGACAGAAAACAAAAATGCGACGCGCTGGCCGCACAACTGGGCATCATGGAAGTGCATGCTGAAAAAACACCGGAACAGAAACTTCAACTGATAGAACAGCTTGCGCATCAAACGCCTACCGCTATGGTGGGCGATGGCATCAACGATGCGCCCGCCCTCGCCAAAGCCACTATCGGAATCTCGTTGAGCGAAGCTTCCCAGGTTGCCATGCAAACCGCTGATGTGGTGCTGATGAACAAGGGATTGACCATGTTACCCGAAGCTTTGGGTCTGGGAAAACATACTTTCCTGACGATTAAACAGAACCTGTTCTGGGCATTTCTGTACAATATAATCGCGATACCTGTTGCGGCATTCGGTTTCCTCACACCTACAGTAGGGGCGCTGGTGATGGGGTTAAGTGATGTGGTACTGGCTGGAAATTCCGTGCGGTTATTTGTGAAGAAAGTGCAATAGCAATAAGGCTTTCTGTAGAAAGTATATAGGGATACCTGAGAGGTTTTTGGCAATGGTTGATGTGGTAAAACGCCGAAAGTTTATTTTTGAATCATGAAGAAAATTCGGGTTGACCTACATACGCATTACGAAAAAATGTACCTGGATGCAAGGGATAAAATCGCTGCGGAACGTTATACCCTGGATGAACTTATCGATTCCCGAACCGACAAACGGTTCGGACTCACCCTGGTAGCCAGGCCGCTGAAGCCTGTTCTTGATGAAATTTTTTCCTTTCAGGAAGCGGCGAAGCTACTTGAGCCGGAACAGTATTTCTATCCTGCCGAAGATGTTCACCTCACCGTGCTTTCGGTTGTATCCTGCTTCGATGGTTTCAGCCTGGATGGGATTACTGTAAATCACTATGTGGACGTCATCCATAAATGCACGGCGCATTCGGGGGCTTTCAACATTGATTTTACCGGTATAACCGCTTCCCCCGGCGCCGTGATGCTGAGGGGAATACCTGCAGGAGACGCGCTGAATGGCTTACGGGATGTCCTTCGAAAGGAATTCAAATCATCCGGCCTGTTCCACACTATAGATAAACGTTACACTATATTCACTGCGCATTCCACAGTACTCAGGTTCAGGAAGCCATTAAGGGATATCCAAAAGTTCCTTCTGTTACTCGAAAAGTTCAGAAATCATTCTTTCGGTGCTTTCCACGTTGCTCAGGCAGACCTGGTTTTCAACGACTGGTACCAAAGAACCTGCGCAGGCAAATTGCTGCACTCGTTTCACCTGTAGCCGGAGATAATTTCAGCCTTCGTTCCTCTCATCATTCCCATCTCCCATTCATACTATTGTGCATTTCCTCAATTCCTGTTCGCTCCGTTATCAGTAACTTTAATGTCGCTTTTAACTAAACACACGATTTATGAAAAAACTTGTTTGGTCGGCATTCACCCTGCTGGCCTGTTTTTCTGCATTCGCGCAAACTGACCCGTTGTGGATGCGCTACCCGTCGATTTCTCCCGATGGCAGCACCATTGTTTTTAGCTACAAGGGAGACCTTTATAAAGTGCCCGCCTCCGGTGGCGATGCCATTCCCCTGACCCTCCACGAGGCCCACGATTATATGCCCGTATGGAGTCGCGATGGCAAACAGATCGCTTTCGCCAGCGACCGCTACGGCAACTTCGATGTGTTCGTGATGCCCGCTACCGGGGGAGAACCCACGAGGCTCACGTACCACTCCGCCAACGATTTTCCTTACGATTTTTCGACTGATAGCAAACAAGTGCTTTTCGGCAGCGCAAGGAACATTCCTGAGAAAAATGTCCGGTTCTACAGCCCACGCCTTTTCCAGAACCTGTACACGGTACCCGCTACCGGTGGCCGTTCCGTGCTCATCACCTCCGCCGGCGTGGAGAACGCGCATTATAACAATAAAGGTACACAGGTGGTGTTCCAGGATAGAAAAGGCTATGAAGATCCCTGGCGCAAACACCAGACTTCTTCCGTAAGCCGCGACATCTGGCTGATGGATGTGAAAGGCAATACTTACCGCAAAATCAGTGGATACCAGGGCGAAAACAGGGAACCCGTTTTCAGCAACGACGACCAGTTCATCTACTACCTCAGTGAAAAAGACGGTATCCAGAATATTTACCAGGCACCCGTCCTGAACCGCATGGCTGAACGCCGCCTCACCGATTTCAAAACACATCCCGTAAGGCACCTCAGCGCCAGCAACAACAACACGCTCTGCTTTACCTGGAATGGTGAAATATATACTTTAAAGGAAGGAAGCACGCCACAGAAAGTAGCCATCCGCATCACCAACGATGGCCGTGCGGGCGTGGAAAAGAACGTATCCATCAACGGAAACGTTACACAGTTTGAGCTTTCTCCCAACGGGAAAGAAATCGCTTTCGTTACCCGTGGTGAAATCTTCGTGACCAGCGTGGAAGGCGGTCAAACCAAACGCATCACCAATACGCCACAACAGGAGCGGATGGTGCAATGGAGTCCCGATGGCAGAAGCCTGGTGTACGCCGCTGAAAGGAACGACAGTTGGGATATCTATAAAGCAAGTATTTCCAGGAAAGAAGAACCTTATTTCTATGCTTCCACCGTCATCAACGAAGAGCCGCTGATTGCAACGAAAGCAGAAGAGTTTCAACCGAAATTCTCTCCCGATGGGAAGGAAATCGCTTATGTGGAAGAACGGAATATCCTGAAAGTGTACAATATCGCTTCAAAGCAAACCCGCACGTTGCTGCCCGTGGGAAGGAACTATTCTTATTCCGATGGCGACTGGGATTTTAACTGGAGTCCCGATGGCAAATGGATCGTTTCAGATGACAGTGAAGGCAACTGGTTCACCGGAAACGCCGCCATCATTAAAGCAGATGCTTCCGCAGGTATTCAACATCCGTTGAAAAGCGGCTTCGGCCAGGGTAATCCCAAATGGGGCATGAAAGGAAAGGTACTTACCTGGACCAGCGCCCGCGAAGGCCGTAAATCACTCGCCAACCAGGGCAGCAGGGAAGTGGACATCTACGCAGGATTTTTTGATAAAGAATTGTTCGACAAGTTCAACCTCAGTAAGGAAGATTATGCTTTACTAAAGGAGAAAGAAGAGAAAGAGAAAACTGAAAAAGAAAAGGCCGATAAAGAAACACCGGCCACAGATAAGAAAGGAACCAGCAAAACGGCCGAGCCGAAGAAAGAAGAAAAGGCATGGTCGCCCGATATGGAAAACTTCGAGAACCGCGTGGCGCGCCTCACCATCAACAGCTCATCTGTTTCAGATTATGTGTTGAATGAAGACGGCAGTAAGTTGTATTACCTCGCTTCCTTTGAAAAAGGCTTCGACCTTTGGGTGACCGATACGCGTACCCACGATACGAAGATCCTCGCCAAATTAGGCGGTTCTCCCAGCGGGATTGAAATGAGCAAAGACGGGAAAACGCTGTTCGTGACCAACCGTGGCTCCCTGGTAAAAGTGGATGAATCCGGGAAAGTATCACCTATCGGTATCAATGGCGAGATGGTGCTGAACCAGGCGAAAGAAAGGGAATACATCCTCGACCACGCCGTGCGCCAGGTGGAAAAGAAATTCTACGATCCCAAACTGCATGGCCTCGATTGGGCCGCGCTGCACAAGAACTACGCCAGGTTCCTGCCGCATATCTCCAACAATTACGATTTCCAGGAACTGCTGAGTGAAATACTCGGGGAACTGAATGCTTCGCATACGGGAGGACGTTATTCCCCCCAAATGCAGAACCCTGACGCCACCGCCGTACTTGGTTTGTTGTACGATGAAAGTATTGGTGGAAACGGGCTGAAGGTTACCGAAGTTATTGCCGGTGGTCCGCTCGATAAATCGTCCAGCAAAGTGAAAGCAGGAACGGTGATCGAAAAGATCGATGGAGAATCCATTACCGATGGAGCCGACTGGGCTAAGTTCCTGAACAGGAAAACCGGTAAGAATACCTTGCTGAGCCTGTATGATCCAACCACCAAAACACGTTGGGAGGAAATCGTTCAACCGATTTCCTTCGGAGAAGAAGCCGCGTTGATGTACAAACGCTGGTTGAAAATGATGGATGATATGGTACGCAAACTGAGCGATGGAAAAATCGGTTACGTACATGTTCAGGGTATGAATGACGGCAGTTTCCGTAGTACCTTCGATGTGGTGCTCGGTAAGAATTTCGACAAAGAAGCCTTGATTGTAGACACCCGCTTCAATGGCGGCGGCTGGCTGCACGACGACCTGAACACTTTCCTCAGCGGCAAACAATACCTAAGTTTCGCACCGCAGGGCAACCGCCTGAAAGACGGCGAACCAATGGGCCGCTGGAGCAAACCAAGCGTGGTACTGATGAGCGAAGGCAATTACAGTGACGCATTCATTTTCCCGTATATCTATAAACAGAATGGCATCGGTAAACTGGTAGGTATGCCGGTTCCGGGTACGGGCACCGCAGTTTGGTGGGAAACCCAGATCGACCCTACCCTGGTATTCGGTATCCCCATGGTAGCTACGATTGGCAAGGAAAACCGTCCTACCGAAAATCTCCAACTGGAACCAGACATCCGTGTTCCACTTCCTTACGAAGATTTCCTGAATGGAAGGGATCCGCAGATAGAAGCAGCGGTGAAAGAGATGTTGAAGGAGATCAGTGAGAAGAAGAAAGCGTTTTAATAGCTCCAATAAAAAAATCCCCCGGTAAATTACCGGGGGATTTTTTTATTATTTAGAGCGGAAGCATTAGTGCTTATGCTCCTGCACCAGCTTCGTAAAAGCATCGGTGCTGATCTTCTCTTCTTTAGGTTTCACCTGCGTTTCTGCCCATCCGAAAACTTTTTCGGTCTGGATGCGGTGGAAGCTGTCTTCTACGAATTTGCGGTCCTTCAGCATACGGTTCACGTAATCTTCGATCCAGGGTTGGTCATCACCTGAAGTTGGCATGCCCATGTAACCGAAAAGCTGTTGTTTGGCGAAAGCTTTGATGTCTTCCGGACCAACTTCGATCTTGTTGTCTTTCACGATCTGGTCAACGATCAGGGTCCATTTCAACTGGTTCTTAAACGCGGGGAACTCGGCTTCGGCCTGCTCAGCGGTTTTGGGTTGTTCCTGGTTGAATTGCATCCAGCGTTTCAGGAAGGTTTCGGGGAAATCGATCTGTGTATCATCCACCAATGCGTGGAAGATCTGGTCATGCAGTTGGTTGCGTGTTTGGGCGGCCCAGTGTTGTTCGATCTCTGATTTCACCTGCGCACGGAATTCGTCCGCGGAATTGATCTCGATAGCGGGATACACCTGCTTGAAGAATTCTTCATTCAGTTCGGAACGCTCTACCAGTCCAACTTTGGTTACTTCCAGCACGAAATTTTTACCGGCGTCTGCGGCTGTAAGACCGAGGTCGCCCAGTACCCATTCCTGCTCTTTCCCATCAAACGCGTTGGCGATGGTGGTGGTGAAAGTAGCTCCTGCAGCGATGCCCATCAGTTGGGGGCGGAAAGCTTCGGAGAAATATTTTACCAGGAGGGAATTGTCTTTTGTGATGCCACCTTCTACAACGTTACCGGCTTCATCAGCTTCTTTAAAAGTAATGTTCAGGACGTTGTCGTCGGAAGTAACCGTTTCAGGATCGGTCATTTTTCCGTGGCGGAGCTGGAGCCTGCTTACTTCTTCATCGATCATCTCTTCGGTGATGTCCACTTTGTAACCGATGAATTTTCCTTTGGAAAGATCGGTGATGGAGAAGTTGGGTTTCAGGCCGATCTCGAACGCGAACGCATATTCAGCGGGGTTGTTGAGATCGAGCTGGCGGGCATCGTTCTCGGGCATGGGGAGGGGCTGCGCGAAGATTTCCAGTTGCTCGGTGGTCATGTAATCGTTCAGTTGTTTTTCAACGGAACGCAATACTTCGTCGGTAAATACCGACTGACCGTGCATTTTGCGGATAAGTCCTGCGGGTACCATTCCTTTCCTGAAGCCAGGTATATTAGCTGTTTTGCTGTATGTTTTCAGCGCTTTTTCAAAGGAAGGAAGATAGTCTTCTCCGGCTACTTTTACTGTGATCTTGTCGTTCAGTAAACCGATATTTTCCCTCGTAACGGTTGCCATTATCAGTTATTTAAGTGTATAAAATGAATTCTAAACCCTGTTTGGGGGCTGCAAAGGTACAATTTTTTACACTATGGGAACGGGCGAAACGGAAATAGGAGTCCTTTCTTTTAATTGCTTGATAATTAGTGTTTTTGATGGATCACCAGCAAGGGAATCGGGGTATTAAAAGCCATTTTCCGGGTTTGACTGGTGTGGAAAAGTCCTTCGAGGAAGGGATGGGGCTGCGCCACCATCACCAGCAGGTCGGCAGGTTGTTGTTCCAGGTAATGGAGGATACCGTCTACCACTTTGTTTTCCTGGATTTCGTGGTATTCGTGCGGCACATTGCTCAGCACGGCAGACATTCTTATTTTACCAGCGGCTTCTTCGGCACTCAGTTCATCCTGTTTTGAAACATGGAGCACATCGAGTGTACTTTGGAAGTGTTCTGATAGTTCAAATATCCTGTCGTACACATTTTGAGGCAGCGAGGGATTGAAATCGGTAGCGAAGGCGATTCTTTGTAAGGGGCGGAACGTGCATCCTTCGGGTACTACGATCACCGGAACTTTTACCCGTTTTAATGTATTGGTGGTGGTACTGCCGATCAGTTTTTCCAGGCCGTTTTCTCCTTTCATGCCCATCACCACCCAACCGATGTTCTTTTCTTCTGTAAGTACATCTACTTCTGCGGAAGGGACACCAATGCGAACGGTCCATTCCACGGGCACCTGGTACAGGTTGTTCAACCGCTGCGCTTCTTTGGCGGCCATCTTTTCATTTTCTTCCTGCAATGCATCCGCAGTCACCATCACATAAGGGAGGTCGGATACCGGCGTTGGCAACATATACGCGTGAAACAGCAACAGGCTTTGCTTTGTAGCGGCGGCGAGTTGAGCGGCGTATTCCGCGGCGGCTCTTGCGGCATTGGAAAAATCGGTGGGAACGAGTATCATAAAATATAGTTTTGAATGAATAAGCCTTCAACCTTATTTCTCTTCCGTATCGTAGCGATCCACCCGTTCTATGCCGGGGAGTTTCAGCAAGCGCTCAACCAGTTCTTCCAGTTCCTCTTTGTCGTGCACGTATACTTTGATATTGCCTTCAAACAAGCCTTCCCGCGCTTCAATGGTAATGGCGTTGATGTTGATCCTCAGTTCGCCGGAAATAAGATTGGTGATGCGGTTCACCACACCCACATCATCCAGCCCTACAATTTTCAGGCCTGTAAGGAAGGAGATTTCTTTGTTCTTGGCCCATTTGGTTTTCACCACGCGGTGTCCGTAATTGGCCATAAGTTTGGCGGCGTTCGGACAATTGGTTCTGTGGATGGTGAGGCCCTTTCCTGTGGTTACGAAGCCGAACACATCATCGCCGGGAATGGGCTTACAGCAGTTGGCCAGGTTGTACACGATGCGGTCGCTGCTTTCCCCGAAAATGATCAGTTCTGTATCCTTCCGGTTGATGTTGGATGCTTGTTCATTGTATTCCGGTTTGTGTTCGATCACCGGTTTTGGAGGCTTGGGTGGTTCCAGTTTGTCGCCCAGTACCTGGAACTCTTTCAGTTCTTTCAGGTCGATGGATTTGATGGAAACCTGGTAGAAGAAGTCCAGTGTGGATGCCTGTTTGTAGAAAGCCGTAAGCACGTCAATATTGTATTGGTTGTAGGCGGCGCCCATGCCTTCCAGCTTTCGTTGCACCGTATATTTTCCTTCTTCGGCGATCTTTCTTTTTTCTTCCTTCAGCGCGTCTTTGATCTTGGTTTTCGCCTTTGCCGTTACCACAATATTCAGCCAGTCTTCGTTAGGACGTTGCTTATTCGAAGTAATGATCTCCACCTGGTCGCCGCTGCGCAGTTTATGGCTTAGGGGCACCAGTTTGTGGTTCACCTTTGCGCCGATACATTTGGAGCCGATGGCGCTGTGGATAGAGAAAGCGAAATCGAGTGAGGTGGAGCCGATGGGCAACATTTTCACATCGCCTTTCGGGGTATATACATATATCTCTTCCGCGAGGAAACTCGTTTTGAAATCCTGGAGAAAATCGACTGTATCGGCTTCCTGGTTGGCGAGCACTTCGCGGATCTGGTGGAACCATTTGTCGAAGCGGGATTCGTCGTTGGTCCCTTCTTTGTATTTCCAGTGGGCGGCGAGTCCTTTTTCGGCGATCTCGTTCATGCGGTGGGTACGTATCTGCACTTCCACCCATTTGCCCTGCGGTCCCATCACGGTGGTATGCAGCGCTTCATACCCGTTCGACTTCGGGTTGCTGAGCCAGTCGCGCAAACGTTCCGGGCTGGGCGTGTACTGATCGGTGATGAGCGAATACACTTTCCAGCATTCTTCCTTTTCTTTTTCGGGGGAAGAGTTGAGGATCACGCGGATGGCGAAGAGGTCGTACACTTCTTCGAAGGCCACGCCTTTTTTCTTCATTTTGTTCCAGATGGAATGGATGCTTTTGGGACGGCCATGGATTTCGAAATGAAATCCTGTTTTCTCCAACTGGTCGCGGAGCGGGCGGATGAATTCGTTGATGTACCGGGTTCTTTCGCGTTTTGTTTCCGCCAGTTTCCGGGCGATTTCGCGGTAGGTATCGGGTTCCAGGTACTTCATGGAAAGATCTTCCAGTTCGGTCTTGATATTGTACAGGCCCATACGGTGGGCGAGGGGCGCGTACACCCAAACCGTTTCGGAAGCGATCTTCAACTGTTTTTCCCGCTTCATGCTGTCAAGGGTGCGCATGTTGTGGAGGCGGTCGCTCAGTTTGATGAGGATCACACGCGGGTCGTCGGTAAGTGTGAGCAGTATCTTTTTGAAATTCTCCGCCTGTTGCGAAGAATTGGCGTCGATGACGTTGGATATTTTGGTGAGTCCATCCACAATACGGGCGATTTCGGGCCCGAATTCCCTTTCGATGTCTTCCAGGGTGATATCGGTATCTTCCACTGTATCATGGAGGAGGGCGCAAATGGAAGAACGTACACCCAAACCGATCTCGTCCACACATATATGTGAAACCGCGATGGGATGCAGAATATACGGCTCCCCGCTTTTCCGCCGCATCGATTTGTGTGCCTCAACGGCCATTTCAAAAGCGGTCCGGATCAGTTCTTTATCGCCTTTTTTCAGTTTTGTTTTCAGGGCCCTCAACAATGACCGGTATTCCCGGAGAATCAGCTTTTTTTCTTCTTCCTCGTTCAGATTGTACTTAGGTTGCGCAACTACGGTATCCATGCTTCAAATTTACAGTATTCAAAAGTTAAGGAAAAAAGTTGTAATATTGCGCCCAGCTTTCGAATGCGGATGTGGCGAAACTGGCAGACGCACTAGACTTAGGATCTAGCGGGGTGACCCATGTAGGTTCGATTCCTATCATCCGCACTTAGTGGGACTTTCGGGTCCCACTTCTTTTTTTCATCAATTTCCAACAGCCCTTTCTCTTGCAAAATCAAGGCATTGTGCGCAAATTCACCAATCACCCGGGTGGTTCGATAAAGGCCGTTCTGATAGTACAGGTTGCTATCGAACACCATGCGTAATAACTCATGTTTTTGAACGGTAGTCGCTTTGTGATATACCTGTTTGAGGTTTGTGAGCTTATCCAGGTTTTCAAACAGGACTACAAACAGTTCTTTCTGATCTTTACTCAGGCGTTCAATCTGAGCCTTTAGATTGAATTTACGCTGACTAACATCAGTATGCCAGCGCTGATAGGTTTCCTGAGAAATCTGGTTGGTGATCCATTTTTCCTCCACGGAAATCATTTTAGACTCCTCCAGCGACAGTTCCCGCCTTTTTTCCTGCAATGCCAATTTGTTCTTTTTTACTCTATCAGCAAAGATCAGCTCACTTTCTGCCCGGATTTCCGCTACCCTTTCAGCGCTTAAACTCATGACATCGAGAATCTCATCCAACTGGTCATGGGCTTTTTTTGCGCTCAGGTTCAAATGGCGGCTCTTATTGCATTTGTAGTAATAGTAATAAGCGCCGCTTCTGCTCTTAGAAGGAGCGGCCGTCAGGTTTTGACCGCAGTAACATTTTAGCAAACCTCTTAAAGGAACTTCGTCAACCATAACAACTTTTGTTTTTTCGGGCGCCTGTAGTTTCCGCTGCACGGCATCCCAGGTGATAGCATCGATAATTGCTTCATGATTTGCAGGAAATACACCTCCGGGAAGTTCTCTGAAAGGTTTAACGTATTGCATTCCGGCGTACACCGGATTTTGTAATAGATGCTTCATGATGGAATTGCCTGTTCGCGTATATCCCATCTTTTTAGCTTCCTTCTTAATCAGATAAAATGGTGTATTCTGTAAAAAAGCGTCGTAGATATAACGGACAATGGTAGCCTGGTAATCATCGATAACAAGATGTTTACTTTTACCAGTACCTTCTTTTTTATATCCATATGGCGGATGGCCATAGATGTATCTTCCTTCTTTCGCTTTGGCTGTATAAATTCCTCCGTTAACCTTGTGTGTCCGGTTGATGTTGTCTTCTTCAGCAAGCAGTAGCTGAAGGCCGGCACGGAAAAAGCTGCCCGGTGTGTGGTAGTCGAAAGTAATACCTTCTGTAACGCTTACTATTTGAACGTGGTATTTCAATTGAAGCTTTTTAACCAAGCTCATCGCTTCACCTGCATCCCGGCTAAACCTGTCCATTTGATCCACTACGAGAAAGTCCACGGAATTATGGTGGCGGGAAAGGAAATCCTGGAGTTCAATAAAATCTGGCCGATCAAATGTCTTTGCGCTGTAGCCCTCATCAATAAAAGTGTCGATTACTTTTACGTCGTTTCTTTCTGCCCACTGACCAGTGTAAAGGTCCTGCTTTTCGATAGAGCTATTGCTCTGACCGTCGCTGCTGAATCTCAGGTATCGAATTGCTTTTTTCATATACTTCAGTAAAGGTCGCGTCAACGATTATTTGGGCAATCAGGCGAACCAATCCTTTTGCTTTCAGTTGTTCAATTTTTTCCGCCTGAATTGCCAGGTATTTACTATTCGTTTCTACAGGTTCGTCATTTCCCATTTTCACCCTCCTTTATTTTTGATTTAATTAAATATAGAGGAGGCATGAAGCTGAAGGGGTAAGTTCTTCCTACATGGGGTATTTGTCTTCCCGGTGTTTACGATGAACATCAGATTTCAAAAGAACCCTGTATTGCCAAAACAGCATTTACACGTTCAGCTAAGGTAAATAAAAGTCCATGTATTTATGGATTCTTTTAAATAATAATCCTATTATTTAGGTATTTATATTTTTAAGGATATTAGGTTAATTTGTTCATGGAAAAGCGGGTAAAAAAGGAAAGAAAGCAGGTTAATCTGCACAACGTCACGCCTAAAGAAGAAATTCTCAAACAATTAGGACAAACTTTAAAAACAACGCGTAAAGAAAAGGGCTTTTCCAGCTTTGAGCATTTAGCATATCAAATGGATATCGGCAGATCCCTTTTTGCAAAATATGAAGCGGGCAGCGATATGCGGGTGTCCACACTTTTTCGGATTATTGAAGCAATGGACATTGAAATAGCCGACTTTTTTGCCGACTTCAGAAAAAAGAATAAGACTAAAACAACTGCAAAAAAATAGCATCTGATAATTATCTGACCCTAGAGATTTACAAGGATTTTGCTGGTCATATAGCTTCTCCTGAAGGGGCTTTCAAAAATTATTGCATTATTAATCTTTCCCCGCCTACCAATATCTCACCTTTTTCATTTCCGGCAGTTTTCATTTTTGCGTAGAGATTTACTCAACACATTTTTCTAAAAAACGAAAACTGAAATCGGATGAACTACTTCAAAAGGGAATAAATTTACAGCCAAACCAGAGGTTTTGTATTACTCATCCCGGATGGAATTGCACGCTATACATACAGATGCGTTCTATCCTTTTTGGCAATCATTAAAACGGTATTTGATTCGAGAACAACCAGTCACAAACCGGTAATCAATTCCCATTAACCGGATTGCTTATTCCTGTAAACAATACCAATGACGAAATAATCCATTTACTGTTAACCGGAACATAGTGGAAGAAAAGGAATACCGCGCCAGGATTGGCGAGAATAAAGTACTTGTATTTAGGCCGGATCTGGAGAGAGAATCAGATTTGCAGTTCGCCCGCGAATTCGAGCAAGCCGCAGCTTCTCAACCGAACTCGCTTCAGGAGTTTTTAATTCGACTTGTTGAAATTCAAAAAGAGCCAACCCGTCAAAACATGGCAATTATGGAAATAGAATTAAAAAATATTAAGATTGCGCAGCATCTTAGTGAGGAAACTACTGCATTTACTGGTGATCTTTTTGTGAATAGCAAAAAAATCGCTTTTGTCAAAAATGGAGGAACAGGTGGTAATACCGGTTATCAACTCTATGATATAAATGACCGGGACCTTCTCCGGCAAGCGGAGGATCATTGCAGGAACTTACCTCCCGTAGCGTATCCAAACCCTGGAAGTTCAGGCGAAGCTTTGCAAATTCCCATGAGCCTCGAACACTATATAGATAAACTGCTTGATGCATACCGTCAGCGAAAGGATATTGAAAAACACCAACGGAATAGTGTGCTTGTTGGCATCAGCGGAGAATATTACCACCAGTTAAAATTTGCTAAACCAATTGCCGCTATATTAAAACTGCCCAATGGCATTGAGCTAATTAAGAAGGCCATGCAAGAAAAGATAATACCTGTGCTTAAAGATGGTGAAAGCATTCTCAATACAAATCTTCCCCCAGAGCTGATGAAATTGGAAAAGAAGAAAGTGCCCCGACCAAGAATTCCGAAAGGAGATCAAAACAGCAAAAGGACTGGCCCGCGGCAGTAAACAATTTCTGTAAATCTGTTGAACCCTATTTCAACACTGCTATGCAAGACACACTCGTGCATAGGTGGATATGTTTTGCCCAAGCTACCGGATAATCCACACAGTTAAAGATAAAACTATGGATAAATCAAATAATAATCTTTCAGAAAAAACTCGGAAGGGGTGGAAGGCAAAAGGAACTTCCTGCCAATTACCTATACGTTTTATAAAGGTGAGATGCAACGAAATTCCTGAACTTAAAAAGGGACGCAGAATATAGTCTTGCCTATGCGTCACGGCAGTCTATTCTCGGGGATCGGAGGCTTTGACCTCGCCGCATGGTGGTTGGGATGGCAAAATGTATTTCATGTAGAAATAGATCCATTCTGTCGCCATGTATTAAAAACGCATTTTCCTTTCGCGTTGCAGTACGATGATATTAAAAAATTCAAAGGAGGAAGCTACCATGGAACAATTGACATTATTTCCGGGGGATTTCCCTGCCAGCCTTTCAGCATTGCCGGACAAAGACGCGGCCGTGAAGATGACCGTTACCTCTGGCCGGATATGCTCCGGGTTATTAACGAAATCAGGCCCACTTGGGTCGTTGGCGAAAATGTTGCTGGTATCCTCAGCATGGTACAGCCCGGTATGCCGGTTGACCTGGCAATGCAAGCCCGTTTATCAAAAGAAGATCAGGAGATTATTACGGAGCATGAATACCTCATCGAAACCATCTGCCAGGATATTGAGCGAATCGGATATTCCGTCCAGCCGTTTCTTATTCCAGCTTGCGGTGCAGGCGCGCCGCACCTCAGAAACAGGGTATGGTTTGTTGCCCACACCGAAAGCAATGATGGTGGAAGAATCATTGGAACAGTGGGAGAAAAGAGTGAAAAGGCACAAAAAATCATTTGGCCAGGGTTTGACGGTGAGACTGGAAACATTAATGCGGGAAGGACTAATACCAACTCCCACCGCGAGAGATTGGAAAGGCCCACAGGCAAGATCATATCATCAGGACAATATGGACAACCTGCCTGGACTGATCCGATTCCGACATGGGATCAATGGCCCATTGAGTCCCCAGTTTGTAGGAGAGATGATGGGGTTTCCCAAACATTGGCTGGTATCTCCTTTTCAAAATGGCGCAAAGAAAGTATCCGATCCTTTGGGAATGCTATAGTTCCGCAGTTGGCTTATCAGATTTTCCACGCCATAGATTCCATTCATAATGAAAGAAACGAATATGAGCCTGTATTATAATTTACTGGATGAGCAAATACGTATTCTTAAAGAAAAAGGTTACGAAGAGAAGCAAACGCGAAGCCCTGACAAAGAAGGCTGGCTTTTCACGCAACTTAGTCGCGGGCTTTCAGATTCACTTCAGCAAAGTTGGCGCGAAGGAGAGGCAGTAACTTTCCAAATTCGGACTACCGGTTTTTTCAACAACGATCTGGATATCGTCAACTTTAATTTTCAATATGTTTTTGATTATGAAAAATCGGACCTGAGGCTAACGCAATTGGAAATATCATCTCAAGGAATAGGTAGAACTATTGAATTGTCCTCCGCGGCACAACTCCCTCATTCATCCGCAGGCTTAAGATTAATCAGGGAGCAAAACCATCTCAACCGGAAGAGGTTTAATAATTACAGGCCCGTTTATTCCGGAAAGTGTTCGGAAGTTGCTCACACGCCGACCGAAACAGGCAGAAAAATAAAAAGGTAAAAGCTAACCATTAAAAACGATTTCCAATGGCAGAAATGAAACGACGAACGCTGCTATTTTCAACCGGAAAGCAGATCAAACTTTTTGGCAATAGCATCGGAATAGGGAGGTCTCTGGAGATTGGAGAAGGCTACATGCCGAATATACTCTCATCGGGTTCAGAGGAGCCTGGAAAAGATATTCCTCTACTGGTTCACAATCCCTATAAACTTACGAGGGAAGAAGTAATGGAGCTTTCAGACTTTATGATGAGTCTATGGCTTCAGCTCAAAGAAAACATCCGTAAAAATGGGTTGGAGAATCCTAAAATATTCACCAGGGATGTTAGCAAATAGCGCTTCGGCTGACCTAAAAATCAATGTATGCAAGAAGAAAAATCAAAGGAGCTGATTGCTTATATGTCATCACTTGGATTTGTTGGATCTAAGTTCGAACAAGATATTGAAGCGAAATTGGAGTCGGGTGCTACACAATTTAATATAGAGTATGAAGCGCTATGGGGAAAAGAAAAAATGCTTTTTGATTTAAAATTTCAGTTCGATCACCAGTTCAAAGCCCATCGACTTGAATTTTATAAAGCGACTCACATCAATGAAGTGGGGTTAGCAAAAAGTGGAAATTTCCGGCCATCAGCTTATGGAACTTGCAACTGCAACCTTTCTTATTTTAGCTTATCGGGCAGACTGGATGATCTTTCAAATAAATTATCTTATCTCGGTCTGGAAGAATTTCCGGGAGTAGATGTTCATTCGAAGTTAGAAAAGATGTTGTCTCATAATCCCAATGAATTTACGCTGAAATATACCAGAAATGAGCCGGAGGGTTTTATAGAATATATGATTCCGGTTTCAAAAATTGACTCATGGTATTATGTCGAAAATTACCAGGCAACCCTTGTTCCTTATCCGGAGATAAAACATGGGATTTTTAATGGGATTAACACAAAGGACTTTGAACAGGAATTGAAAGGAATTGATTGGCATAAAACCTGGGAACATTTCGTGTTCCAGCACGATGGCGAAATTGAACTTTTACAACCTGCTGGTGATATTTTAAGGAGGATGAATGAGCTCTGTAGTGATCCGGAAGGAGATAAAGTTGCAGACCTTCTTAAACTTAAATATTGGAGTGATGCCGATTACTTTGAAGGTTATATTAGCGATGAGCTATGGAGTTTTTATAATGTCATTCCAAAAAGAACTGAAACATTTCCCACAGAACTTGAAGCGAAAGCCGCTTTTAATTTACTCTGCGGAAGGGCTGTCTTATTTAGAAACACAATGGAAGGGGAGGACGAACATACAAAGTGGATGCAA
>CAMLRX010000092.1 GCA_946482545.1 uncultured Flavihumibacter sp.
TCAATACGGTAACGCTTTCCACGTTATTGGGGTTGATGGTATTGAAGTCGCCCTGAATAGGAAACCCATCCACAATCACCAACGGAGCAGCGTTGGCATACAGGCTGCTTTGTCCCCTGATCTCGAAAGTAGGATCGCCGTCCACATTCAGCCTGGCCTGCATACCGGCAACAGTTCCGATCAGGCGTTGCGCGATGTTGGTGGAAGGACGCTCCAGTTGCTCTTTGTCTACATAACCGAAAGTTCCTGTCGCCCGTTCTTTATTGATGGTTTGATAACCCGTGTTTACTACCGTTACTTCTTCCAGTTCACGGATACCTTTGAGTGTAACCGTAAGGTTCGTTCTCCCGTTCAATTCAATGGTCTGTGTTTCAAAGCCCACATAACTGAATACAAGTACCGCAGCAGGATCGGCGTTGATTTTGAATGCCCCCTGCGCGTTGGTGAGGGCACCACCGCTGGAACCTTTGATGGTAACGCTTACGCCTTCCAACGGCTCCCCGTTAATGTCCACCACCTTACCTGAAATGGCCACAAAGTTCTTGATGTTGTTGCGGTCGGCCACTACAATCAGTCCGTCCACCATCATTCTGAAATCCAGTCCGGTGTTGTTCAGGGCGTGGCTCAGTACTTCAGAAACGGGTGTTTCTTTTACTTCCACACTTACGTTTACATTTTCCGGGATCACATCGTTGCTGAATACGAAACGATAAGCAGTTTTCTTTTCAATGGCCTTGAAAAGTTCCTGGATAGAAACCTGCTTTAGTTTCATGGTCACTTTAGCTTCCTGGGAAAAGACGTTTGCTGAAACCTGCAGGCAGGCGCACAGCATAAAAACGGCAGTCAGTTTCATGAGCATCAGCGCTTTGGTTAATAGCGCAGGAGGTTGCCAGCCCCACTGCGGCAGTCGTTTTTTTTGCATACCTTCGTATGGGTTTTAGTTGAACAATACAAAACAGGTTCAGCAGTCAAGAAGACCCTGTTTTAACAAACTTTACCTCAGGGGAACATGCCGCTAACATGTTCCCTTGTTTTTTATGCCGGTTAAGGTTTTTACTTTTCGATGAGCAGCAATCGTTGTTCTTCCCTGAACTTGTAATGGAACGGCTTAGACAATTTCAACGCCTCAATAATGCTGGGAAGGTTCTCTTTATCGAAGGTGCCCGTATAACGGTAAGCCTTCATGGAATCCTCCGCAAACGTTACGGTTACGCCGAACCATCTTTCCAGTTTCTTCGCCACATCTTCGAAAGATTCGTTATAGAATACCAGCCTGTTTTCAGTCCACGAGGTTTCTATTACCGTACTGTCGTAAGGCATCAACTGGAGCGGGGTTATAATAATAGGAGAAGGTGGTTTAATGGTTTTGTCCTGCTGCGCTCCTGAAGATGAAATGGAAGTACTGCCGTCATCTTCCACCACAACCTGTTGGTTTGGTTTGAGAATGAACGTTTTACCGGCCCACTTTCCCGGAAGCAGCAATTCTATTTTTCCACGGATCAATGCAGCAACCGATCTTTTGTCTTCATTGTAAGAACGAACATTGAAAGCCGTACCCAATACTTTTATATCGAAACGTTTGCTGTGTACAATGAAGGGGGCGGATGGGTTATGTACCACATCAAAGAAAGCTTCCCCGTCGAGCACCAGTTCCCTGGAATCCGTATTGTAAGCGGATGCTAAACGAAGCGTACTTCCTCCGTTCAGGATTACTTTAGTGCCATCCGGCAGTTGAAACGATTTTTTCTCTCCCGGAAGACTGCTATAGAGGTGTCCGGTAGCAGGCAATTCGCCTACGCCGGCGCTTCTGTTGAGGAGGAACGTTACCGCTATCAGACCAATGAGGCAGGCCGCCGCCAACCAGTACCATGCGCGCTTCCTGGATGGCAGTTTTCTAACAGGCGCCATGCGCTGTACAATGTGTATGCCTTCCTGCTCAAACCTCCGCTGCATGGCTGCACGATGGCCCCTGAATACCTCCGCATCAGTGCCACCGTTCAATAACCTGTAAATCCAGCGGGCTTCTTCTACCACCGGCTTTTTTTCAGGATGTTCCGCTATCCAGTTCTCCCAGAACCGGACAGACTCTTCCGCAGTACCATTGCAGTACTCCCGGAAAGAAGCATCCTGTAAAAAGTCTTCGGTATCGTACGCCTTGTAATTCATCGCCCTTTTTTAATGGAGGATAGAATAAGGCGGTTTTACTATGAAAATGAAAAGTTTTTTTTACCCGGGGAAGAATGCTTCCATCAAAAGCAATACCAGTAAGGCATCGGGGATATTTTTCCAGGAGTTTTGCGTGCCTTCCATCAAAGACAACTCCGCTTTGAGCGCCTTTAAAGCATCATGAACAATATTGTAGGCTGTTCTTTTCGTGATGCCACAATGCACAGCAATATAATCGTAATCTCGGTCTTCAAAGAAGCGCAGTTTCAGCAGTTCTTTCTGCCGGTCGGTAAGGCAAAGAAAGGCACGGGTGAGTTTTTGTTTCCATTCCTCGGAAGACTGCAACCTGACCAGGTAATCTTCGTAAGAAGTTTCCCAGGGTTCGGTTTCTCCCTCACCTGCCTGGGCCGCATGTTGTGCCCTTCGGTTCAGTTTAAGCTCCAGGAGCATTTTCCGGTGCAGACAGGTAATCAGGTAGGAACGCACATTCGTAACAGGTGCCAGTGTCGCCCGCTTGGCCCAGAGGTCAAGCAATACCTGGATGAAGCAATCGTTGGCAAGATCCCTGTCGCCCACCAGCCTGGTCCCATAGTTCACGAGCCCCAGGTAATGCTGATCGTACAGCGCTGCCAGGGCTTCCGGCTCGCCCCGCAACAGCCCGTTCCAGGAATTTTCTGCTATGGTGTTCTCCACGCTCATTGCTACCAAAGTTAAGTTTTTCATACCTTATTCTTTCTACCGGATACAAATATATTGCTTATTATAATAGTCTACTTAAATAATAGACTTATAATACATGATTTACCTGCACTGGGAATTCCTCGCGGAAAAATGCTGATCGGGAAATTAAAAAGGGTATACCGAAAAATACGATATACCCTCTTTATAGTGTTTAAACGGTATTCAACGACGTTTAAACACCGTACCCGGTGCCGCCGCTATAGCGGTGCCACCGCTAGTAGCCGAACAGCTCTTCCGGCTTCAACACTTTCACCTTGCCGTACTTTTCCAGATCGGCAGGTTTCACGTTTTGCTCACTGCCCACAATGGTGTAAGCGTATTTTTTATTGGAAAGATTTTGTTTGTGGAACGCTTCCAAAGCGGAGAAAGGCATCGTTTTCAATTGCCGGTACTGCTTTTTCCTGATGTCTTCTTTCAGGCCTTTTTTCTGCGCAGACAAGTATTCAAAAATGATTCCCTCTTTATCTATCCGGCCGGTTTCAAGGTCTTTCAGCAAACTTTCACGGGCTGCATCCAGGTTTTGTTTTCTGTCGGGAAGTACGTTGATGAGTTCGTTCATGGCGCCAACGGCATCGGGAAGTTTATCGGCCTGACTTCCCACATAACCCATAAAAGCAAAACGATCCTCTTTTTTATCTGGCGCATCCACGTAAGCATAGGTGGAATAAGCAAGCGCTTTCGATTCACGGATGGTCTGGAACACCAGTGACCCCATGCCGCCACCGAAATAGCTGTTGAAAAGATTGGTAACCGTTTCTGTATCCGGGTTATACGTGCCCAGGTTGCGTACCCACATCATCTCGGCCTGTACCATATCGTAAGTGGCAAAAAAGACTTCGTTCTGGGTCTGTTCGGTGCGGAGGAATTGCTTCTTCGAAGGCGCCGCCGCCCAGGCCGAAGGCATGGGATGCGACTTCATTACTTCGTTAGAAAGCGCCGCAACGCTGAGCGGACCATAATAAAGTACTTTGTGCTCAAATGTCGGTAACCCATGAATGATTTTTACCAGTTCCGATGCGGTGAGCGCGTTCAGTTCGGCATCCGTAAGCACGTGGTTGAATGGATTTTCTGTTCCATACATAGCATGGTTCATCAATCCTCTCATGATGGCGTCTTTGTTGAGTTTGTTGTTGGTCCTGGCTTTCTGCAACCTGTTCTTCAATCCTTCCAGCGCAGCTTCGTCGGCCTTACAGTTTCTAACGAGGTGCTCCAGAAGGGAAAGGGCCTCACTGAAATTCTCCTGTAAGCCGTTCAGTTGAATCGTACTTTCTTCGCTGCCCGCATTGGCCGAAAAATTAGCAGCAAGCTGGTAGAACTTCTTGCTGATCTCTTCTGAAGTATACTTATCCGTTCCCAGGAACTGCAGGTATTGAAGGGCGATGGGTAATTTCTTATTGTTCCAACTGCCCATATCGAAATGGAAATACAATTTGAAGAGCGCGTTCTCTTTATTGGGCACATACAGCAATTCGGCCTTTCCGATCTTTCCTTGCTGAAGGTCTTTGGAGAAATCAATCCATTTAGGCGCGATCGGGGCAAGCGGCATAGCGTTGATCTGCTGCACGAAAGGTGATTGTTTACCGGCATTGGTTTCCACCGGTGTAATGGGTGGCTTGTCTACTTTTACGATGCTTTTGTCTTCTCCTTTTCTCTTATACAACACAAGGTAGTTGTTGTCGCCGAAGAACTTATTTGCGAACGCGACCAGTTCTGCTTTGGACACCTTACTCATTTCATCTAGGGAAGCCACTTCATTCTTCCAGCCCGTTCCTTTGTTTTTGATGAAACTGCCCATCAGCGCTTCCACGCGGTTGTTGTTGCTTTCCAGTGCCTGAAGTTCACCCAGTTTATAATTGGCCACGATGGCCGCGATCAGGGATTCATCAAAGTTGCCGCTCTTCAGGATGTTGAGTTGCTCCATCAGCAGGTCTTTCGCCTGTTCCAGCGACTGGCCCTGTTTGGGAGAAGCATACAGGAAGAACATGCCATAATCTTTGTATTGCCTGTAACCGGTTCCCGCACCCAATACTTTCTGCGATTTGTTGAGGTTTAGATCAAGCAGTCCGGCCTTTCCGTTGGAAAGGATGGAGCTGGTAAGGCTCAGCAGAAGCGCTTCGCGTGTCCCTTCTTTGCCGCTGCGGTAAACGATGCGCATATTCTCGGCACTTGGTCCGAAGATTTCTTTTACAACGGGGGTACCAATAGGCGCTTCTGGTGCCGGGTTATATTCTTCGACCGGCTTCGGTTGCATGTAAGCGAAAGCCTGCTCAATTTTGCGCACCATCACATCGGGATCAAAGTCTCCGGCCATGATCACCGCCATATTGTTGGGCACATAGTATTTGTAGTAATACTCGCGGATCGCGTTCAGGGAAGGATTCTTCAGGTGTTCTATCGTACCGATGGTGGTTTGCTGTCCATAATTGTGTGTGGGGAAAAGATAGGTGTGCATGGCTTCCTGCATCTTCCACCCATCGTTGTCCATGGTACGGTTCTTCTCTTCATATACCGCTTCCAGTTCAGTATGAAAGATACGGAGGATGGGGTTACGGAACCTTTCCGCCTGCACGGCGAGAAAACGATCGGTGGCGTTGGAAGGAATGTCTTCTTCGTACACCGTTTCTTCCACCCAGGTATGCGCGTTGGTGCCTTGTGCGCCCATGGCGGTCATCATTTTATCGTATTCGTTCGCGATGGCGAAGGTGGAGGCTTCTCCGGAAACGCGGTCTATCTCTTTGTAAATTTCTTTGCGCTTCGCTTCGTCGGTGGTGCTGTTGTATTGCTCATACAGTGCATCAATCTTATCCAGGAGCGGTTTCTCCTTCGCCCAGTTGAGGGAGCCGAATTTATCGGTGCCCTTGAACAGCAGGTGTTCCAGGTAATGCGCCAGCCCGGTATGTTCTTTGGGGTCGGTATTGCTGCCTGCCCTAACGGCGATGCGCACAGCAATACGCGGTTCTTTTTTGTTCGGACTCAACATTACGGTTAACCCATTCTTTAACGTGTAGATGCGGGTTTGCATAGGATCATTGGAAACGTACTGGTACGTGTACCCGGCTGCGGTAGCCTGTTTCCAGTCATGAGTCTGTTGCGCCACGGCAGTTGAAATGAACAACACACCGGCAAGCGCCAGTTGGCAAATTTTCTTCATAAATAAAATCACTTGTACCGGCAAGTAAACAAAAAATTACTTACCGGTAAAGTGATTCTTTATGAGTGGAAAGCTTTTTAAAAATTACCCATTTACCACGAACTCCCCTATTTTACTGCCGTCATCCTTCCACATTTGTGCCTTCAGTTGCCGTGGGTCGGCATCCACACGGAGGAGTGTTCTGTTGCCTGTTTTCGGCCCACCACCAATAATGATGGGAAAATCGTGTTTCCCTTTCACAGCAGGGTGCATCCCAAATTGGTGGGTATGTCCGCAAATAAGGAGGTCTACCTTGTATTTGTTGAACAGGGGCAGAAAAAGTTCGCGGCACTGCAGGGTACCGTGTTCCTCATCGGAATACAACGGGGGAATATGCATCATCACCACGCGGTATTTCGCTTTCCGTGCGGCTTTCGAGCGCAGTTGATTTTCCAGCCATAATGTTTGTTCCCGGCGGTAAGCGTCAAAATCCACGATACCGGCGTAAACGGGATGGGTATCGGGCTTGTCTTCTCCCGTATCCAGCACAATGTTGAAAACGGGACCTTGTTTGTAGGAGAAATATTGTGTGTGCCCGGGATTGGCGTAATAATCGGCGATGTTCCGGGCGAAACGCCCACGTGTTTCGTGGTTGCCGCGCACAAACAGGAATGGTTTTTCCCCGGCGAAGGCTTTGGTACAGGGCGCCAGTAAGTGGCGGATGAATTGTGCCTCATCGGTTTGGTAATCGAACATATCGCCGTTCAGGAAAATATAGTCGTAAGGAGCAGTTCCGTTGAGTTGAAGGAGTTCCTGGAAAGAACCGGGCCTGTCGTGGATATCGTTCAGTACGAGCCAGCTTGCGGTTTCCGCGTTGGTAGCAGGTGTGGTGAAGTATTTCAGTTCAGATGTTATGGTTTCGCCATAGGTTACCTTGTAAGGCTGAAATTCTTTTATCTGTTTGCTGTGTACTTTGTATCCGTATTTCGTGCCTGGCTTCAGCCCTTTCAGTGTTATTTTATTTACCCGGTTCCAGGCGCTTACCAGGCCATTACAACCTTCCTGTGCTTTCTGGTTCAATTGATCTGCTTCCCCATATTCCACCCAACTGTGGCAGAGTTCGTTGGTGATCCACATGATGGTCATGCTATCTGGTTGCGGGGCCTGGAGGTATGGATTGGCGAGAAATACATGCCCCGCTTCGGGATCGGCGGAGAATACCTCGTTTAATGTTTCATTTTCTTCGGAGGGAATAAAATGCGCGAGGGCAGTTGCGAGACCGAGTTTTCCGATGGAGGAAATGAAGTTGCGGCGGGCTGTGGGATGGGCCATTATATAATGTTTCCGGGAAGTTAGGGAGAAGGAGGAAGAGAGATGCATGCAAACGGTTGCGGGAATTTTTGTGCGAAGGCGCGGAGACGCAAAGTGTTGTTGCGAGAATTTTTGTGCGAGTCGAGGGGAGATTGCTTTGGTGCCTGCGGCACCGCGCAATTTAGATAGAAACCGCCGCTTCTTTCACGGCAGCGCTCATTTCTTTAATCAGCGTAATGTCTTTTTCAATCGCGTTGCCTACAATCACCACATCCGCGCCGGCTCTGCAATTGCGCCAGGCTTTTTCAGGTGTGGTAATACCACCGCCCACCAGCAAAGGGGCTTCGATAGATGCGGAAACAGCCGCAATCATTTCTTCGGAAATCGGTTTGCGTGCACCACTGCCGGCATCCATGAAAATGAGTTTCATACCCAGCATTTCACCGGCCATAGCCGTACAAACGGCGATTTCGTTCTTATCTGAAGGAATCGGGGAAGCATTGCTGATGTAAGAAACTGTTGTTGGTGCACCACCATCAATAACCATATACCCGGTAGACATAATCTCCAAACCACTCTTCTTCACGAAAGGAGCGGAAATAACGTGCTGACCAATCAGCAATTCAGGATTTCTACCAGAAATCAGGGAAAGGTACAACAGCGCATCGGCATGTTTACTGATCTGGGAAGGACTTCCCGGAAAAAGGATCACCGGAATATCGCAATGTTTCCGGATCTGAAGGATACATTCATCAAGGTGCTGTGATACCACCAGGCTGCCGCCCACCAGCAGGTAATCCACCCCGGCTTCTTTGGCCAGCCGGGTGATGTGATCTATCGCGGGCATATCCACTTTATCGGGGTCGATCAGCACACCGAAGGATTTCAGTGCGCGTTGTTTCTTTTCCGTAAGTGATTGATAGATCTGTGGCTTCATCCGTTATTAAACGTTGGTATGCTTGCAAAAATGCGAAAAAATCCTGGCTTTTATCTGCATAATTATCAAAGTCTTGTATAAAGCGCCAGTTGCGCCACATGCGTATTCGTAAAGTTCGAATTGCGCCCGTTCACATACTGGTTCAGGTAGCCCGCTTCTATATCAATCTTTTTACTAATGCGATACCCGCCGGCGAGGTAAAGCCTGTTCTGGTCAAAAAACTTGCCATTTACATTGGATTTCTCTCCAATGTTGGCAAAAAATTCATTTTGAACGGCAGCGAACCACCCCCTTTCAAAAGTTTTCGTTTGTTGTAAAGGGATCACGGAACGGAAAAAATACCGGAGACGGTTGGCAGTATTATAGTCATCCGTCTTGAAGCCGGAACCATCCACCACAGGCTGGCCAATAAACCGCTGCTCCAACCGGAAACGATGCTGTAGCGCAGCGTGCGCCGCAGGGTGCGTTACAATAAACTGCTCCCAGATTCTGTGTTCAGGCGCATACCCGGAAACACCGGTAATGTTTCTTCTGTTTTCAATCAAAGCGTAACCCACCGTGGCAGTCATGTTCTTACGGAAATGATAATTGAGGCCGGGCCGGAACAACATGGTCTGCATCTGCTTCCATTGACCGGAGGAACGGAACTGCATATCGTAATGAATGCTCGTTTTTTTACCGGTCTTAACGGTGTTGAAGGTCGCGAGCCAGCCCGCAGACTGTGTTTGGGCGGAAACATAAAACGAAAAGGCCGTAAGGATCAATGTACAAACAAGGGTCTTTTTCATCACAATGGTATTCAAGCTAAACCTGAAAATTAAGCACTATTGCGCTAAATCAATTGCGTTTTTTATTTTTTTAAAAAGTTAGTTCCACTATTTAATTCTTTTGTTGAATTATCAATGAAATTCTTAACCTGAAAGCAGAAAATCCCCTAAACAGGGTATTGTAGAAAAATATACCACTTCGTAGTATTGCACTTATAATACTGGCAGATATCTTTGCACTTATAAACACATCAGCCTTTCAGAAATCACAAAATATTTACATAGGACGGTTCAGGGAAAAAAGGTCCATTTGCGAAAAGCAGGTGGACTTTTTATTTCATTCAATACCTTTGCCAACATTCATCAAAAAAGGCTCCATGACCATCCAGTTCGGTTACGATAAAAAACAGGTGATACAGGCGTTACGCTACCATTTCCTGAACAGGCCCGAATTAAAGATACTTGTGATCATCATTAACCTGTTCGCGCTTACTTCCGCCGTATTCTTCTACCTGAAATACATTCAAACCATCTCCTTCCTGATATTCTCTTTGCTGTGGTTCGCACTGATGCTGGTGATATGGCGTTTTCTTCCCGGCAGCATCTACAAAAAATCACACACCTTCAAAGATCATTTCTCGATGAGTTTCCAGGATGAACATATTGTGTTGCGTACACAAATGGGTGAACGTTCGTGGAGCTGGAAACAGATCAGTTATTATATGGAAAGTCCTTATTTCTTCCACCTTTACTTTGATGCGAAATCCTTTTTCCTTGTGCCGAAAGATGCCATGCAGGGCGATCCCAGCACCATTGAGGTGAGAAAATTCATCAGCGAACGGGTGAGAAAAGGCTGATTAACGGGTGATGATGAGTTCACCCTTCTGGCGGAGTAACTCGGTTTCTGCAAGTTTGGTATTGTATCGTGCGGCGATCAACCTGTTGTAGCCTTGCTCCAGACTAATCTGCGCTTCGCGCAGTTCGAGGTTGGTAAAAAGTCCCTGCTTAAAGCGTGCCAGCGCGATCACCACATTTTCTTTGGCCAGTTGAATGTTCTCTTCTTCCAGCGCCAGCAGGTCCTTCTGTAAAACATAATCCTTGAAAGCATTGCTGATGGCCACGTTGATGAGTGAACGCTGGTTATCGTAAAAGGTTTCCTGGTAGGCGATGTCCAGTTCCGCCTGTTTAATAAGTCTTCGTGTATTGAACCCGTTGAGAATCGGGACTGATAGACCGAAGCCGTAATTAAACCCGAGGTTTTGATTAAACAACGGCGTAAAGGTATTGATCACCGCTTTGTTCACATTACGTGAAAGGTTATACGAAGTGTTTAAACTCAGGGTGGGCCAGAGTTCCGCCCGTCTTTCCTTCAAAATCAGCCCGGCGATATCAATGTTTTTTTTGGTCAGCAACAAAGCGGGATTGGTCTGGTCCAGATTCTGCGTAATTTCTCCCAGACTTAATCCGCTGTTAATGGGAATAGAATCCAGCACTTCATATACTTCTCCTACGTTCAGACCGATCAGTTGGTTGAGCTGGTCGCGGAGTTGCCCGATTAATGTTAATTGTTCCAGTCTCGAAGCTTTTTGTGCGTTCAGGTCTACTTTGGCCTGGAGCAATTCCGGTTTGGAACCCAGCCCCGAAAATATCTTCTGGTCCGCAATCTTAACGCGTTCTTCGTTGATCGACATCTGCTCTTCGATGGCGCGCAGTTGCTGTTTCTGCCGAACAATATTGTAATAGTTCACGAGCACATCGGCCACCGTATTCACCACCTGGTTCTTCACCGTTAATTCGCCCAGCGCCTGGAACTGTTTCAGTCTTTCGCGCGTAGCGAACATTTTCAGGCCATCGAACAGGGTCCAGTTCATTCCGATAGAGGCGGATAGGTTGTTGGATTGAATCCCGCTGGTATCGCGTTTGGTGCCATTGCTCAGTTCCTGTTTCTGCCGGTTTATGTTCCAGGTTTTGGAGGCCGTACCATTGATGCGGGGCAGGAAGCCGGCATAAGAATACTGGTAATCTACAGCGAAGGATGCCGAATCGTTCCGCACCAGTTTTATATCATAATTCTTTTCCAAAGCCGCTGCTATGGCGTCTTCCGGCGTAAGCAGGTTTTGGGCGGAAATACCGGTTGCCAGAAAACCCAATGCGGTGAGCAGTATAGATCGGAGCAAATATTGCTTCATGCTGATGCTTTTTATACCTGGGCCACGGAAATGCTGGCTTCTTCGTCTACCAGTTCATCCGCGTCCTTCGATTTTTTTCTTCTTGACAAATAAGAATACATCGCCGGGATCACGTATAAAGTGAGTACCAGCGAAAACATAATGCCACCCACAATTACGATCCCGAGCGGGATACGGCTGGTAGAAGCCGCCCCGAGCGACAATGCGATGGGTAAAGCGCCTAACGCCATAGCCAGACTGGTCATGAGGATGGGCCTCAAACGCATGGAGGAAGCGATTATCGCGGCTTCGGACTTGCTCAATCCCTCGTCTCGCTTGTGGTTCGCGAATTCCACGATGAGGATACCGTTTTTCGTAACCAACCCGATGAGCATGATCACCCCGATCTGGGAGAAGATGTTCCAGGTCTGGTCGAATATCCATAGAGAGAACAGCGCTCCGGCGAATGCCAGCGGTACGGTAAGCATGATGGTGAGCGGGTCGATCCAGCTTTCGAATTGCGCCGCAAGTACCAGGTAAATCAGTGCCAGTGCGAGCAACAGGGCAAAAGAAGTATTGGAGCCGCTTTCAGCGAAATCACGGGAGGAACCGGAGAGCGCGGTATTGAATGAATCGTCCATCACGCCTTCTTTTTTCAGTTTGTCCACTATCCCGTACATCGCGTCTACCCCGTCGCCAATTGTTTTTCCCGGTGCCAGGCTCGCTGAAACGGTGGCGGATTTATACCTGTTAAAGTGGTAGATCACCGGCGGACTGGTCTTCTCTTCAATGGTAACGAGGTTATCGAGTTGGATGGCTTCGCCCCGGCTATTTCTTACATAAATATTCTGCAGATCGGCAGGCTTGTCGCGGTTAGCGCGGAATACCTGTCCCATCACCTGGTACTGCTTTCCGTTGCGCACGAAATAGCCGTACCGCAGGTTACTGAGCGCCAGTTGCAGGGTTTGGGAGATATCATCTACAGAAACCCCGAGTTCACTGGCTTTCGCACGGTTGATCTCGATGCGGAGTTCTGGTTTATTGAATTTGAGGTCCACATCCACGTTCGCGAAAACGGGGTTCTGACCGGCTTCGTCGAGGAAACGCGGTAAAACCGCGGAAAGGCTATCGAAATTGATGTGCTGCAATACGAAGGAAACGGGTAATCCTCCCCTTCTGCCCACCTGGATGGTCTGCTGCTCGGTGGCGAACACTTTTCCCTGCGGGAAGTTTTTCATGTTTCGGTTCACCATGTTCACGATATCTTTCTGTGAACGTGCCCTTTCATTGGGTTCGTTCAATACGATGTTCGCGAAGCCACTGTTTACGGCACCTGCGCCACTGAATCCTGGTGAAGTAACTGTAATGAGGGCTTTCTTTTCCGGAACGGAATCAAGGATGAAACCCACTACTTCATCCATGTAAGCGGCCATATAATCGTAGGCGGTTCCTTCCGGTGCGGAGAAGGAAAGCCTGAACTGGCTCCTGTCTTCGATGGGCGCTAATTCTGATTGCAGGGAACGGAAAGCGAAAAAGATAAGCGCCACACAACCCAGGATAATCAGCATAGCGGTCCACCTGATCTTCATGAATTTTTCCAGGGAACGTTGGTAACCTGTTTCCATACCTGTAAAGAAAGGTTCCGTTTTGCGGTAGAACCAGGAATGGGTGTGCGTTTTCTTCCCCAGTTTCACGTTCAATACCGGTGTAAGGGTAAGGGATACGAAGGCCGAAACCAGTACGGCGCCCGCCACAACGATGGCAAATTCACGGAACAGGCTCCCCACAAAGCCCTCCAGGAATACGATGGGCAGGAACACAAAAGCCAGTGTGATGGAAGTGGCGATGACCGCGAAGAATATTTCTTCGGAACCTTCTTTGGCGGCGCGCATCCGGGGCATGCCCGCTTCAATTTTTTTGTAGATGTTTTCCGTTACCACGATACCATCGTCCACTACCAGTCCTGTTGCCAGTACAATGGCCAGCAAGGTCAGGATATTAATGGTGAACCCGCACAGATACATGATGAAGAATGCTGCGATCAGCGAAACGGGAATGTCTACCAACGGACGGAAAGCCATAAGCCAGTCGCGGAAGAAAAGGTAAATGATCAGGATCACCAGCACCAGGGCGATGATGAGTGTTTCTTCCACTTCCAGTATCGATTTGCGGATGAAACGTGTGTTGTCGAAAGCCACATTGGTAATGATGTCTTCGGGAAGGTCCTTCTTTAACTGGTCGTATCTTTTATAAAATTCATCGGTAATGGCCACATAGTTTGAACCCGGCTGCGGCGTTAAGGCCAGCGCTACCATGGGCACACCGGATTCTTTGAGGATGGTTTCCTCGTTTTCCGGCCCAAGTATCGCCTGCCCGATATCGCGGAATCGGATGGTGCTGCCGTTCTGGTTTTTGAGGATGAGGTTGTTGAAATCCTCTTCAGTATTCAATCTCCCGAAAGTACGCACGGTAAGTTCAGTGGCGTTGCCTGCGATCTTTCCGCCGGGAAGTTCCACGTTCTGCTGTTGCAGTGCGGCCTGCACGTCACTGGGCGTAAGGCTGTACGCTGAAAGTTTTACCGGGTCCATCCAAAGCCGCATGGCGTAACGTTTTTCGCCCCATATACGGATAGAACTCACGCCCGGAATGGTTTGTAATTTCTCAACGAGTACATTACTTGCGTATTCCGTGATCTCCAACTGGTTCCTGACACTACTCTGCACCGTCATGGCGAGAATGGCATCGGAGTTCGCGTCTTCTTTGGAAACAACGGGTGGCGCATCGATATCGGGGGGCAAACTGCGTTGCGCCTGTGAAACCTTGTCGCGCACATCGTTGGCGGCGGCTTCCAGGTCGATGCCCAGGTCGAATTCCACTGTAATGTTGCTGGAACCCTGGCTGGAACTGGAAGAGATATTTTTGATACCGGCAATACCGTTGATGGACTTCTCCAGTGGTTCGGTGATCTGTGTTTCAATGATATCCGAATTGGCACCGGGGTAGGAAGTGCGCACGTTCACAATGGGCGGATCGATGGCAGGGAAATCGCGGACGCCAAGGAAGGTGAAACCCACCACACCGAACAATACGATGATGATGTTCATCACGATGGCGAAAACCGGCCTTTTTAACGAGAGGGATGGTAAACTCATATTTTATCAGGCTGGTTTTTTCAGGTTGGTGAACTTCACGGGCATGCCGGGTTTTGCCTGCATCATGCCGCTGATGAGAATGGTATCACCCGGTTGCAGGCCGGAAGTAATCTGCACTTCCTGTTCGGTACGCAACCCGGTTTCTACGGTCACGAATTTGGTTTGACCGTTTTCTGAAACGATTACTTTTTTATCGCGGGAACCGGGAATCACCGCCTGGGAAGGAATCATAATGGCGTCGGTGGTCTGCCGTAAAACAAGTTTAATGCTGGCAAATGTACCTGGAGAGAGTTTTCCGGAAGGATTCGGCGCCAGGGCTCTGATCTTCACTGTGCGGGTGGTAAGGTCGATCTGAGGATCAATTACATATATATTACCACGATAACGGTTGGTATCACCTGCCACGGTAAATTCAATATAGTCTCTGGTATTGATGACCGGACGGTATTTTTCCGCAATGGTGAAATCTATTTTAAGCGGATTGTTCTGCAATAAAGTAGCAATTACAGTGGTGGGCGCGATGATGGCACCTTCACTAATGTTGCGGATCCCAATGACTCCACTGAAAGGCGCACGCAGTTCTGTTCTTTGCAAAAGCGCTTTCTGGTACAACACATCAGCATTATATATATCTACCTGATTGGCGGAAATATCCACTTCCTGTTGGCTGATCCCGCTAATTTTCAGCAGTTCTTTCTGCCTTTCCAGCGTTTTTTCAGCTAAACTCTTCTGATATTCCAGTTTTTTGATCTGTGCGCGGATATCTTCATCGTATAGTTTTACCAGCAGATCACCTTTTTTTACCTGGGCGCCTTCTTTAAAAAATATACCTGTTACCCGGCCCGTGATCTCGGATTTGAGTTCTATCATTTCGTTGCTGGCAAGTGTACCTGCTGCATCTACTGCATTGTCGATGGAAGAAGTGGCCACCACGAAACCATCGGCCAGGAAAGCGCCGGAACTTTTTGCCGGGGCGTTCTTTTCAGCCGCCTTTTCGGTGCGGGAAACTTTCCCCACCACCAGCCAGGTGATTACCCCCAATATGACAAGAATCAATACGATACGGAGAATTTTTCCGATGCTCATGTGCTGTATTATAGATTAGAAACAACTAAAAAGCGGATAAAGTTCCGGTAATAATCCGGAGCGTAAAAGGTAGATTTCACAGAAAAGCAGGTAAGCCTGAAGGCCAAAACAAGGTCGCCTTGTGAAAAGATCAGAACTGAAGCAGGGATTTCTCCATTACATAATGCGGAATGGTTACTTCCAGGAATTCGTCGCTGCAAACATTGTAACCCAGCTTCTCATAGAAGCCCACCGCGGTTTTGCGCGCGTGCATAGTGAGGCGTGTAAAGCCTCTGTCGCGTGCAATATTTTCAGCAAAGTTCATTAAAGTGGCACCTATTCCCTTGCCCTGCAGGTTATTCTGTACTGCCATCTGCCTTAACCGCACCGTATCAGCATCTTCTTTTGTGAGTACACAACAGGCGAGCAGGTCCTCTTCATCAAATGCTCCGATCAGTATATCTTCCTTTTCCGCCGCGAGTTGGACGTCGTCGAATGACAAACCCAGCGGTTGACGCAATATCTGGTAACGGAGGTCCAGCATTTGCTTATATTCCGGGGAACCGTGCTCGATGAGTTTCAGTGCCATGAAGAAGTTTTTTAACAAAAATCTGTGATTGATTGCAATTTGCTCAAAAATTCTATTTTTGCACCCATAATTAAATCTTACAAAAATGTCAGACATCGCAACAAGAGTGAAGAAAATCATTGTCGACAAATTAGGCGTTGATGAAGCTGAAGTAACCAACGAAGCTTCTTTTACGAACGACTTAGGTGCTGATTCACTCGACACCGTGGAACTGATCATGGAATTTGAGAAGGAATTCAACATCTCTATTCCTGATGAACAAGCTGAGACTATCACCACTGTAGGACAGGCAGTAGCGTACCTCGAAGAGCACGCGAAGTAATTTCCCTCCATCTGAAAGTAACATCCAGAAAGGATAATATGGAATTAAAAAGAGTTGTAGTAACTGGAATCGGTGCCCTCACTCCATTGGGTAATTCTGTTTCTGAATCTTGGAACGGGTTGATCAATGGCGTACCTGGCGCCGATTTCATTACCCTCTTTGACAGCAGCAAGTTCAAAACACGCTTCGCGTGCGAACTGAAGAACTTTGAAGCCACCAATTATCTGGACAAAAAAGAAGCCCGCAAACTCGATCGTTTCACCCAAACGGCCCTCGTGGCCAGCGATGAAGCGGTAGCCGATGCAGGCATCTCCAAAGAATCCGTTAATCCCGACCGCGTAGGTGTGATCTATGGCAGTGGGATCGGCGGATTGATTACTTTCCAGGAAGAGGTGACCAATTTCGCGAAAGGTGACGGTACTCCCCGCTTCAATCCTTTCTTTATTCCCAAGATGATCCTCGATATCGCGGCCGGACACATCTCCATGCGCCACGGTTTCAGAGGACCCAATTTCTCCGTTGTTTCGGCCTGCGCGTCTTCTACCAACGCCATCCTCGATGCCTTCAATTACATCCGCCTCGGAAAAGCCGATATCATTGTATCCGGTGGTTCTGAAAGTGTGATCAGCGAAGCAGGTGTAGGTGGTTTTAACGCCATGAAAGCGCTCAGTGAAAGAAACGACGACCCCAAAACAGCCAGCCGCCCCTTCGATAAGGAGCGCGATGGTTTTGTAATGGGTGAAGGCGCCGGTGTCCTGATCCTGGAAGAACTGGAACACGCACTGAAAAGAGGTGCCAAAATTTATTGTGAGATTGCCGGCGGCGGTGCCACTGCCGACGCGCACCATCTTACCGCCCCCCATCCCGAAGGACTTGGCGCAAAGAACGTAATGTTCGCTGCCCTCGCAGACGCGGGTATGAAACCGGAAGACATTGACTACATCAATGTACACGGCACTTCCACCCCACTGGGCGATATCGCCGAAACAAAGGCCATCAAACACGTATTCGGAGAACACGCCTACAACCTGAACATCAGCTCCACCAAGTCGATGACGGGCCACCTACTGGGTGCCGCAGGGGCCATAGAAGCCATCGCTTCCATCCTCAGCGTACAAAACGATATTGTTCCTCCCACCATCAACCACTTTACGGACGATCCCGAACTGGACCAGCAACTGAATTTTACTTTCTGGAAAGCACAACAAAGAACCGTAAGAGCAGCACTCAGCAATACTTTCGGATTCGGCGGACACAATGCTTCACTGATTGTAAAAAAATTCGTAGCTTGACCACTGTGGAATTATTCGACAGACTCTTCAGGAAATCGACCGGGGAAACTGGTTTTAAGGCGCAATTAAAGAATGTTATCGGGTTCACCCCTGGAAAACTCTCCCTTTATAAAACAGCGCTAACCCACCGCTCCGTTCGCGACAACGCCGATCAGAACAACGAACGCCTCGAATACCTTGGCGACGCAATTCTCAGCGCCATTATCGCCGATTATCTTTTCAAAAAATACCCCTACAAAGAAGAAGGTTTCCTCACGGAAATGCGGAGCAAAATGGTGAACCGCCAGCAGCTCAACGAAATTGCCGTGAAAATGGGGTTGAAAAAGATTACCGCCTTCAATAAACTGGACAATTCGCTAAAGATCAGCCAGATTTTCGGCAATACGCTGGAAGCAGTAGTGGGCGCCGTTTACCTCGATAAGGGGTACAACAAAACCAGAATCTGGGTACTGGAACGCATCATCATCCCCCACTTTTTTATGGACGACCTCGAAACCCTCGAGATCAACCACAAAAATAAGTTGTACGGCTGGGCCAACAAAAACGGACACAACCTCGAATTTGAAACCCTCAGTGAAAAATTTGAGAACGGACGCCGCCTTTTCACCATCGGCGCCGTTGTGGATGGCAAGCTGCTGGCCGAAGGCAAAGCCTACAATAAGAAGGATGCCAGCCAGATCGCAGCCCAGATCGCCGTTGAAAAACTCGGTCTCTCCAAGCCCGAGGAAGAGTAATCCACATTTCTCCCGCACAACCTACCGGCTTCCGGTATTTATCCCCATTTAGTAAATTTTAATGTGTTTACATGAAAACACTTAATACCTTCGGGATAACTACGTAAAATAGCTAAGGATTTTTTATCGATCGTTCGAAATAATATTTTACAAAGGTTAGGAATCAAGCCCGGTATCTCCATACCGGGCTTACTTTTATCCCCTTATCTCCTGGCACAATTCCACCAGCACACCACCCGTGGTTTTCGGATGTACAAAACAGATCAGTTTATTGTCGGCCCCGCGTTTGGGTTCGGGATTAATCAGTGTAAATCCTTCATTTTGAAGGCGTTCCATTTCAGCATAAATATCATCCACCTCAAAAGCGATATGGTGTATTCCCTCCCCGTTCTTTTCGATGAACCGGTTGATTACCCCGTCTTCCGTTAACGATCCCAGCAATTCAACTTTGGAGGGTCCGGTTTGGAAAAAAGCCGTTCTTACCTGCTCGGAAACCACCTCCTCCGTTTTGTAACAGCCTGTATTCAGTAGTTTCTCATATAAGGGAATGGCTATTTCAAGGTTCTTCACCGCTATCCCGATGTGTTCAATTCCTTTCATTATACCTTGTTTTTCAATCCTGCAGCGGATTTGTCACCATTGCTTTTATCTATGCCGGAATAACCAGAAATTATGACATAAGAAACGGAAACTCCAACCCTTTGCAGTATTTTTGTGTTGTATAATCAAATATAAACAAGACAATGCTCAAATTTCCGATCTATCTCGATAATAATGCCACAACGCCGTGTGATCCGAGGGTAGTGGAAGCCATGTTGCCTTATTTCACCGATCATTTCGGGAATGCGGCGAGCAGGAACCACTCTTTTGGCTGGAGCGCTGAAGAGGGCGTGGATTATGCAAGGGAGCAGGTGGCCAAACTGATTGGCGCCGATCCTAAAGAGATCATTTTCACTTCAGGCGCCACCGAAGGCGATAACCTGGCCATCAAAGGTGTATATGAAATGTACGCCAGCAAAGGAAACCACATCATTACCTGCGTTACCGAGCACAAAGCCGTGCTGGATACCTGCAAGCATATTGAAAAACAGGGTGGAGAAGTAACTTATCTTCCTGTAAATCCGGAAGGCCTCATTGACCTGAAAGAACTGGAAGCCGCCATCAAACCCACTACCATTCTCATCGCCATCATGTACGCGAACAATGAGGTGGGCGTGATTCAACCTGTAAAGGAGATCAGCGCGCTTGCCCGTAAGAACGGTGTGCTTTTCTTTACGGATGCCACACAGGCGGTAGGTAAAGTTCCGGTAGATGTGAACAAAGATGGCATTGACCTGATGGCCTTCTCCGCACACAAAATGTATGGTCCGAAAGGTG